>DATAPS010000560.1:0-6202 GCA_036265085.1 Acetobacteraceae bacterium
GGTGACCCGGATCGCCCGCGAATACCACGGCAACGAGCTGGAGCGCCTGCTGGAAGATCCCGAGATGCAGGCGCGGATCGCCGCCGAGCCGCGCCGCATGGGCCGCATCCTGCGTCCGCTCTGCCGCATGCTCGGCATCCACGAGATCCCCGACCTGCTGCGGCTGCCCTCGCAGGCCGATGTCGTCACCATCGACTGGGCCGCCCACGCCCGGATGGTGGCGGCCGAGAAGGCCGCCACGGCTGCCGGCCTGCCGCCGCCGCCCTGGGACCCGCCGCCGTTCACCGGGACCCGCGATCGGCCGTTCCGCTTCTATCTCACCCGCTACCGGCAGCCGCTGCTGGCCCAGCCGCTCCTGGCCCACCCGCTCCTGGCCCAGCCGCTCCTGGAATGAGCGCGCGCCGCGGCGCCGTCGACCGGCCTCGTCCGCTCATGGCACCCTTTCCGCGCATCGCGCGGAGAGGCGCGGCATCATGCACGCGAACACGCGGGTTGGTATTCGCGGGGGGAGACGCCGGACTGTCGGAGCGGGTCAACCGGAAAGCATCGTGCTCTCGTCTAGGGCGGACGACGGTCCCGCATGTCCGTCCCGGTCTCGCCGTCTTCCGGATCCGTGTCCTCCAGCGGTTCGCCGGTGAAGCTGTGATCGCCGCCGTGGCGCAGGATTTCGCGCGCGAGCGTGCCCTCCGTTCGGTCGATCAGAAGAGCATGCGGCAATCCCTCGGCCGCGGCACGGGACCGTGCGGCCGCCGCTGCCTCCTCCCAGGTCATGGGCCGGCCATCCGGGCGGACCGCGATTGTCGTGGACTCGGCGCCCGCGGCGTTGCGCACGACCATCTCGATGACCGTCGCACGCGGGTTGGTCTCATCGAAGCGGCGCAACACAACCACCGAGTGGCGCTCGGGGAGCGGGTCCTGCGGAGACAGCGTCACAATGTCGGCCACCAGGCGGCCCCGTCAGCTCGACGAGCCGGAGATCCGCGCGACGAGGCCCGGCATCTGCGCGTCCATTCCATCGGTTCCGGCCATCCGCATGTCTCCCTCCCTTGACCGGCGTTCATGCTGCCAGATGTTGGCTAACGCATCCGGAGCGGCCCCCCATGCGTCAGAGCGCTGCGAGGACGGACTCGGCGCTGCTCACGTCGAAGCCGCCCGGCTGTTCAACTGCGAGATGCGTCACCTTCCCCTGATCGGCGATCAGGGCGAAGCGCTGACTGCGCACGCCGAGGCCGCGGGCCATCAGATCGAGTTCCAGCCCCAGCGCCTTGGTCAATGCGCCGGAGCCGTCGGCCAGCATGACGATCTTTCCGTCGACGCCTTGATCCTTGGCCCACGCACCCAGCACGAAAGGATCGTTGACCGCCATGCAGACGATCGTGTCCACGCCCTTCGCCTTGATCTCATCTGCATGCTCGACGAAGCCGGGCAGATGCTTGGCGCTGCAGGTCGGCGTGAAGGCGCCGGGGACGGCGAACAGGACGACCTTCTTACCTTTAAAGAGGTCGTCGGTGGAGACCTCCTTCGGGCCCTCGGGCGTTGCTGCCGCGAGCTTCATGGAGGGGATCGTGTCGCCGACCTTGATCTGGCTCATCGCTTGCGTCCTTGTTCCAGTGCTGCGCCTTCCTAATCGCGGATAACGGCGGAGTCACGATCTTGCCGGTCGCGCGTTCGCTTGGCCGGAATCCTTGCGTGAAGCCGGGCATGGGGCCAACTATCGCGGATGCCGCCGAAAGTCCCACTCCCCGAACCCGGCCAGCGCTCCGCCCCGCGGCGACGCCGGGCCCGTGCCACCCCCGAAGCGCCGATCACCGTCAAAGGGTCGCCTCTTCCGAACTCGCTGGTCGGCCAGTTGCTGATCGCGATGCCGACGCTTCAGGATCCGCGCTTCGCGCAAAGCGTGATCTATGTCTGCGCGCACACCGACGAGGGCGCGATGGGGCTGGTTATCAACCGCCCGCTGGCCAGCCCGAGCTTCGGCGACCTGCTCAAGCAGCTGAGCATCGAGCCGATCCCGCCTGCTCGCAGCATCCGCCTCTGCGCCGGTGGGCCCGTGGACAACAGCCGTGGCTTCGTCCTGCACAGTAGCGATTGGACCGCCGATGCCAGCTTGCAGGTGGACGAGACGTTCGCCCTCACTGCGAGCCTGGATATCCTCAAGGCGATCGCCGAAGGCGGCGGCCCGCGCGACGGTCTTCTCGCCCTGGGGTATGCGGGCTGGGGAGCCGGCCAGCTCGACGGCGAGATGCAGCAGAACGCCTGGATGACCGCACCGGCCGATCGCGACGTTCTGTTCGACGGTGATCATCAAACGAAATGGCGCCGGGCCTTCGCCAAGCTGCGGATCGATCCCGCCCTGCTTTCGAGCGCAGCAGGACACGCCTGAGCCGCTAACGGGTCCGTGACCGGAGCATCCGGAACAAGAGCCTTATCGCGTCGTTCTGCTTTCGTGCGGGAATATCCCGCCGGATCTATGGAGTGAAACGATGCGCAAGGTTCTTATCGCAACAGTGACGCTGGCGGCGATGTCTGGGGCAGCAATCGCCCAGACCGCGCCGGCGATTCCGAAGAGTGGCAGTGCCGGCGACGGAACCACCACGACACTGCAGAGCTCGAACGGCGCCCCCGTCGGCGCCAACGGCGCAGTTACGAGTGGCACCGGCGTAGCCCAGTCCGTCCCGAACGCTTCGACCGGCAGCATGGCGATCGGCCCCGCCGGCGCGCCTTCGGCGCAAGGCTCGAACGCCGCCACCGGCAGCAGCAGCGGCAACGGTAGCCCGTCTCGCTGATCGCAGGTGTCGCGCACGTCTCCGCGGGGGACGTGCGCGACCGCCGCGAAACGACGCACATTCCGTTACGATGAATGTCGTCGGCAACTTGCATTGACGCCTCCACCCGGTCGTGGGGGAGGCGTTTGCATGACCGGTGCGCGTCAGTCGGCCGCTTCAGCCCAGGCCTCGAGCGGAGCGCAAGTGCAGACGAGATTCCGGTCGCCGTAGACGTTGTCGACCCGCTTCACCGGCGGCCAATACTTCGCCGCGCGTACCCATGGCAGCGGAAACGCAGCCTCCTCCCGCGAATATGGGTGAAGCCATGTGTCTGCCGCGACTTCGCGCGCCGTATGCGGCGCGTTCTTCAGAGGGTTGTCGCTGCGATCGCCCTTGCCCGCCGTGATGTCAGAAACCTCGCGCCGGATCGCGATCATGGCCTCGCAGAAACGGTCGAGTTCTGCCTTCGACTCACTTTCGGTCGGCTCGATCATTAATGTTCCGGCGACCGGCCAGGACATTGTCGGCGCATGATAGCCGTAATCCTGCAACCGCTTGGCGATGTCCTCGACCAACACGCCCGCTTCCGCCTGCATGCCGCGGCAGTCGATGATGCACTCATGTGCGACGGTGCCGTTCGCTCCGGTGTAGAGCACAGGGTAGTACGGCCGTAGCCGCGCCGCGACGTAATTGGCGTTCAGGATCGCGACCTCGCTGGCCAGCTTCAGTCCCGCCGCACCCATCATCCGGATGTAGGCGTAGCTGATCGGCAGGATCAGAGCGCTGCCGAACGGCGCCGCCGACACCGGCCCGATCCCGGTCGCCGGGCCTGCATCGGCACGTGCCGGATGGTTCGGCAGATGCGGCAGCAGGTGCGCCGCGACGCCGATCGGGCCGACGCCCGGTCCGCCGCCGCCATGCGGGATGCAGAACGTCTTGTGCAGGTTGAGGTGGCACACGTCCGCGCCGATCCGTGCCGGGCTGGTCAACCCGACCTGCGCGTTCATGTTCGCCCCATCCATGTAGACCTGCCCGCCGCGATCGTGCACGAGCCGGCAGATCTCCATGATCTCGGTCTCGAACACGCCGTGCGTGCTCGGATAGGTCACCATCAGCGCCGCCAGCCGGTCCGCGTGCTGATCGCCCTTCGCGGCGAGATCGGCGAGATCGATGTTGCCGCTCGCGTCACAGCCGACCACCACGACGCGAAGCCCGGCCATCGCCGCCGAAGCCGGATTGGTGCCGTGCGCGCTCGATGGGATCAGGCAGACATCGCGATGCGCCTCGCCCCGCGACGCGTGATAGGCGCGGATCGCCAGCAGCCCGGCATACTCGCCCTGCGACCCGGCATTCGGCTGCAGCGACACACCGGCGAAGCCGGTCGCGACCGCCAGCCATTCCGAAAGCCGTGCGATCAGCGTGTTGTAGCCGCGCGTCTGCTCGGCTGGGGCGAAGGGGTGGATGTCGGCAAAGCCAGGCAGCGTTACCGAGATCATCTCCGCGGTCGCGTTCAGCTTCATGGTGCAGCTGCCGAGCGGGATCATGCTGCGGTTTAGCGCGATGTCTTTGTCCTCGAGCCGCTTGAGGTAACGCAGCATCTCGTGCTCGGCGCGATGCGCGTGGAACACCGCCTGCGACAGGGGAGTGTCGATACGTAGGAGCGCCGTCGGTAGACCCAGCGCGGCATCGGAAAGGTCCCCGCCCAGCACGCCCGCGAGCCGTACCAGTTCGTGGCGCGTCACGGTCTCGTCGAGCGCGATCGCGACACCGGTCGCGTCGAGCCGACGGAAGTTGAAGCCCCCCGCCACCGCGGCCGCGATCAGCCCCTCCGCCCGCGCACCGGCCTCAATCGCGATCGTGTCGAAGACCGCCTCGTGCCGGAGCGTGTAGCCGCCGCGCAGCGCCGCCGCACCGAGCAGTCGCGCCTGCAGGTTCACCCGCCGCGCGATGCGCCTCAGCCCCTCGGGACCGTGCCAGACTGCATAGAAGCCGGCGATCACCGCGAGCAGAACCTGCGCAGTGCAGATGTTCGATGTCGCCTTCTCGCGGCGGATGTGCTGCTCGCGCGTCTGCAGCGCGAGGCGCATGGCCGGCGCGCCGTCCGCGTCCTGGCTCACGCCGACGAGCCGCCCCGGCATGGATCGCTTGAACGCATCGAGCGTCGCGAAGAAGCCGGCATGCGGACCGCCGAACCCCATCGGCACGCCGAAACGTTGCGCCGAGCCGACCACTACATCCGCGCCCATCGTACCCGGCGGCTCCAGCAGCACGAGCGAGAGGATGTCGGCAGCGACGATCGCGAGCGCCCCGGTATCATGCGCGACGGCGATTTCCGGGCGCAACGACCGCACAGCGCCCGACGTGCCGGGGTATTGCAGCACCACGGCAAATGGCCGCGCCGCACGGATCGCGTCCGCATCGCCCGGTGCGAAATCCACCAGCGTCAGCCCGAGCGGCCAGGCGCGCGTCGCCAGCACCGCCCGCGTCTGCGGGTGCACATCCGATGCGACCGCGATCACCGTGCTCGCCTTCGCCTTCGCGACCGCCCGCGCCATCGCCACCGCCTCGGCGGCGGCGGTCGCCTCGTCGAGCAGCGAGGCGTTGGCGATGGGCATTCCCGTCAGCTCGCAGATCATGGTCTGGAAGTTGACGAGCGCCTCCAGCCGGCCCTGCGCGATCTCCGCCTGATACGGCGTGTATGCGGTGTACCAGCCCGGATTTTCCAGCACATTGCGCAGGATCACCGGCGGCGTGTGCGTGCCGTGATACCCGCAGCCGATCAGCGACTTGATCGACGTATTCTCTGCCGCGAGCGCGCGCAGCTCCGCGATGACGCCCGCCTCGTCCACCGGCGGCGGGAGTTCGAGCGGCTGCTGGCTTCGGATTGGTCCTGGGACTGTGCGCGCGATCAGCTCGTCCACCGACGCGGCGCCGACCAGGCGCAACATGGCGGAGATGTCGTCGGCGTCGGGCGCGATGTGGCGGCCGATGAAGCTGTCGGCGGCTTCCAGATCGGCAAGTTCGTCGAGGGGGGAGCGGAAAGCCTCCACTGTCGTTTCTCCTCAGCCCTCGGCGACCAGCTTGCCGTAGGCTGCTTCGTCCAGCAGACCGGCAAACGCGCCTGCATCTGCAAGGGTCATCTTGAAGAACCAAGCCCCGCCTGCGGCCTCGCGGTTGATCAGCGCGGGATCCTCGACGACCGCCGGATTGATCTGCGTGATCGTTCCGGCGAGCGGCGCATAAACATCGGAAGCCGCCTTCACGCTCTCGACCGTCGCGACCGACTCGCCTTCGGTCACCGTGCGCCCCACTTCGGGCAGCTCGACGAACACCACGTCGCCGAGCGCTTCCTGCGCGTGATCGGTGATGCCGACGACGACGGATCCGTCGCCCTCGTGCCGCACCCACTCATGGTCCTTCGTGTAGCGTGTCTCGGC
>DATAPS010000561.1:0-12253 GCA_036265085.1 Acetobacteraceae bacterium
CAGTCCGCCGCCGATCAGGATCAAATCGCGCCAGGAGAAGTCGTGTCCGGCGACAGAAATCAGCGGCGCGGTCAGCTTCATGATCCAGGAAATCGCCGCGAGCAGGAGGAGCCGGACCACCAGGGCGAGCATGAGCCCCAGCTGCCGAGCACGCCCCTGCCGCGCCGGGGGAAGTCGCCCCGCGAGAATCGCGATGAAGATCACGTTGTCGATGCCGAGCACGACCTCGATCCCGGTCAGCGTCAGCAAGCTCGCCCAGATCTGAGGGTCGGTCAGCCAGTCCATCAGCGGATCGCCGCGGAACCTGCCGGGTGGGACTGCGGGCTGTCAGCTAATCGGAGACTGTCTCCATGCCCGTCGCGTCAGGTACGGTCCCAAACCGCTCGTAGAGACGGCGCAACTCGTCGCGATGTACGCGGTCAGGCAGCGATTCCTTGCGGAGCGCCGGCCATCCTTCCGCCGGAGGGCCGGCACGCAGGACGAATGCGCGGTCCTGGTCCGACCAGTCCAGAGCCTGCAAAGGCACCGGCGTCCATGTGCCGCCGAGACCGAGGAACCCGCCCTGCGCGATCAACAGGTAGACCACCCGATGCGACTCAGGATCGATTATCACGCGATCTATATCGCCGATCTCACCTTTCGCCGGGTGCCGAACCGCCATGTCGCGGATCGCCACGGGCAAGCCGCTGCTCGGCGGCAGCGAGAACACCGCGTCGTGGTCGACCAAGACCAGCCGCGCAGGCTGCGCGCCTGCGTGCGGATCCGGCGCGATGCCGTAATACGTAGCGATCGCCGCGGCGGTTTCCGGCCGGACAAGATCGGCGACATTGTCCCGATCCAAACCGGGCGCCTTCGCGACAGTGTCGCCGGAAACGGACGCGCGCACGTCGCGGCTTCCTTCCGTGACCACGAAGCTCGTGAGCCGCACGACGCTTATCGGCAGCAGCGGCTTGCGGCCGTCCTCGCCGAGCGCGCCGGCCGGCGCGACGACGAGATAGGAAGCGCGGCCCGTGTTGAGGTCGAGCAGAATATTCTCGATCCGGCCGATGTCCTGGCCACGGGGATCGATGAGTCGCCGCCCGATGATTTCGTTCGCGGCGATGACGCTGATCCAGGGGGACGATTGCGGCGTCGCGAATTCCGGAGGCGCCGCGTGTGTGCGGTCGGCAGCGAAGGCCGGGCTCGCCGCGCCGGCGAGAAGGGCCGCCACGCAGAGCGCGGCACGCTTGCGGCCCTGGCAGGAACCGCCGCGGCTTCGGGAGGCGGGTGATTTGCTCTCGATCGTTCGCATTCGCGTTGCTCCTCGTCAGCATCGAAGCCGCGTGATGCTTGGCGGGCGGAGGCGGCGGCGTACGGGGCAGCGCAACAAAGCCGGCCCGACGATCGACCGCGGCACCTCGCGCTTTCACGCGGCACACGGCGATCCGACATCGCGGAGCGGGCCGGCGCAGGCCGACATCTCCGCCAGAGGGGCCCGGATCTGTGGTCCCGGTCAGTTTGGAGATCGGGTTCGCGGTTTCAAGTGCCGCGACGCGCGACATCAACGCTGCGCATAGTCGGAACGTTACCATCTCGGACTGTCGATTCTGTGAGGATGGCGCCCTTGCAAGGCATCGCCTGTTGGCCCATCCTGCCGGTCAATTGATCCGGGCCCCTCTGGCGAGAGCGATGACGACACGTCGTCCGATCTCGCGATGTCGGATCGCCGTACCCGAACGCGTGTTCGGGGACGATCGCGATCGGCGGCCCTAGATTTCCGACCGCCAAAGCGCGACCGTTCCCCCCTCCCAAGCACGCTGACGGGACAGACGGAAGGAGCCGCGTGTGCAGGGTGGTCGTGTCAATAGCCGTCTGAACGGCGCCGTTCCGGACGGCGACGACCGTGCGCGAGAGCGGCGCCTCGAGTTGCTGGTCCGGCGGCTCCCGGTGCGCCTGCAAGCTGCCGTTCGTTGGCTCCGCAAGCCGAGTTCGCGCTGGCTGCGCATTCCGGCGGCAGCGCTGCTCATTGTCGGCGGCGTGCTCGCGTTCCTGCCGGTTCTCGGGCTGTGGATGCTGCCGCTCGGCGTGGTTCTGATCGCCGACGATGTCGCGCCGCTGCGCCGCGCGACCGGTCGCATTCTCGCATGGATCGAGCGCCGGCACCCGCATTGGCTCGGTCTCGGTGGATGCGACGTGTGACGACGGCACGCACTCAATCTTCACATCGTTACAGATCACTGGAGGTCGCAATGGACGGAAGACCGAGATTTCGCCGCACATGGTCGAGCGCGCCGCGCGCCGAATTCGTGCTCGTCACGCGCCCGAGCGTCTACACGATCGAATGCATGTTCGCGGCCGCGGCCCTGATGGCGCTCGCGGACGGAGAGGCGATGCCGGTCGAGCGCACGGGATTCGTAGGATTTCTCCGGCGTGCCGATCTGCTGCGGTTGCTCGGACGCCGCGCGAGCAATGCGCGGTTCGCCGCGGCGCTCGACAACATCGCCGCCGACCCGAATGCCGTGCCTGCGCTGATCGATCGGCTCCGCCATCTGGGATCAGCGGGAAATGCGCTGCTCGTCGCCAAGGCCGCCGCCTGGGTCGCCTATGCCGACGGGGTGCTTGACCCGCGGGAGCGGGCGTTCTTCCGCGCGATGCGGCCGGCGCTCGGGATCTGGCCCGCAACCAGTGTCGGCGACGGCGCTCCGGCGGGGATCTAGCGCCACCGCTTTGACCGCGCGGCGCGGGAGAGATAGGCCAAGCGGCGAATCCTCCTGAGATCGCCGTCGATGCTCCTTGCCCATGCCGCCCCTTAACCCCGCCGCGCCGCCCGCGCGCCTGCGCTTCGTCATGGCGGGCGCGCTGCTCGCGATGGCGCTGGCGGCGCTCGACCAGAACATCGTCAACACCGCATTGCCGCGGATGGCGGGCGACCTGGGAGGGATGGCGCATCTGTCGTGGGTGGTGACGGCGTTCATGCTGACCTCGACCACCACCACGCCGCTCTACGGCAAGATGTCCGACCTGTTCGGCCGCCGGCAGATGTTCTTCGTGGCAATCGGCATCTTCCTCGTCGGCTCGATGCTGTGCGGCTCCTCGCAGTCGATCGCTCAGCTCATCCTGTTCCGGGCGCTGCAGGGGCTCGGCGCGGGCGGGCTGCTCGTTCTGGCGCAGGCTTCGGTCGCCGACGTCATCTCGCCACGCGACCGTCCCCGCTACCAGGGGCTGTTCACCGGGACCTTCGCGCTCTCGAGCGTCGCGGGGCCGGTGCTGGGGGGCGTGATCACCTCGGCGCTGTCCTGGCGCTGGGTGTTCTACGTGAACCTGCCCGTCGGTGCGCTCGCCCTCGTCACGATCGCGTTCGGTCTGCGCAACCCGCCGCGCGCAGCTGCGCGGCCGATCGACTATGCCGGTGCGGGCGCGCTCGCCGCCGCGACCACGGCGCTGCTGCTGATGCTGTCGTGGGCGGGGACGGAGTTTGCGTGGCTGTCGGCGGAGACGCTCGGGCTCGGGGTGCTGACGTTGTTGCTGGCGGCGCTGTTCCTGTTCGCCGAGAACCGGGCGGAGGAGCCGATCATCCGGCTCGCACTGTTCCGCAACCTAGTGTTCGCACGCGGCGTCGCGGTGGGCGGAATGATGTCGTTCGCGATGCTGGGCTCGACGGTGTTCCTGCCGCTGTATTTCCAGCTCGTGCTCGGAATGAGCCCCGCGGTCGCGGGCGCGATGCTCGTGCCGCAGGTCGTGGGGATGCTGCTGACCTCGATCCTCGGCGGCCGGCTGGTGTCGCGGCGGGGCAAGAACCGGCCGTTCCTGCTCGCCGGCATCGGGCTGGAGGCGGCCGCGCTGGCGGCGCTCGCGCTGCTGGCCTATGCGGCGGCGCCGACGGCGGCGTTCCTCGTGGCGCTCGGGCTGCTCGGGCTCGGGATGGGGATGGGAATGCCGAACCTGACGACCGCCGTGCAGAACGCAGTGGCGTATCGCGAGGTGGGCGCAGCGACGGGGGCGATGACGTTCCTGCGCTCGCTCGGCGGCGCGCTGGGCGTGGCGCTCTCGGGCGCGATCCTTGCCGCGCGTTTGACGGCGGCACTGGCGAGCCTGCACGGGCAGGTCGATCTGCACACGCTGATCGAAGGCGGCATGAACGCGCTCGGGACGCTGACGCCGCCGCAGCGGGCCGACGTGGTGGACGGCTACCGCACGGCGCTGACCGGCTGCTTTACGCTGAGCGGTCTGGTGATGACCGCCGCCTTCATCCTGGTGACGGGATTGCCGGAGATGACGCTGCGCCGGAGCATCGACGACGCGCGGACGGAGCAGGCCGGGCGCGTGTGAACGGCGCCGGCCCTCACCCGTGCCGCGGGCCGGCGCATGGCGATTTCAGAACGAGCGCTCTGCTGGTTCAGATATGCAGGATCACCGCGCCTTCGGCGACGTGGGGTGCGGACGAGCCGGTAGCGGCGGCGTTCTTGGCGATCCAGTCCCTCGCGACTTGCAAACTCTCGTCGATGCCGGCCTTGTCCTGGCAGATCGTGACCGAGAAGCCTCCGTCCCCGCTGCGGGCCAACGTGTAGCCTTTGAAGCCTTTGACGGCCTTCAGCAGCTTTTCCACGTCCGCCTTGCGTGTCTCCAGCAGGTCGAACAGCTGCTTGGCGCCTTTGCCGGAATACGTCCTGATGACGGCCTGCATGATCGGGTGCCTCCCTTCGGCTTTGCCGACGCCGGGCAGCTGCGTTTTCATGATGGAACGCGTTTCAAGCGCCGGGTCGTGCCCGGACCATACCATTGCGCCCATGCCGGGTCGACCCGGTTGCGCGGGGCGCAGCGGCTTGCGCTGTCAGCCGGACGTGACCTCGCACTTGAAACCGTCCCCCCAGCGCTTGATCAGGCCCGAGGACGGGGATGGAAAGTGGATCGTGCAGCAAAGGGTATCGGTGTCGCAGTAGCGCTCGAGGAAGCTGCGCCGCGTCTGCGCCGACTGCATCTGGTCCGTGTCCGCGCGCATTGACAGTTCGGGGTAGCGCGCCTGCAGCGGCGAATGCATCAGATCGCCGGTGATGACGGCGTCGTCGCGCCCGCGGCCGACGCGCACCGCGAAATGATCGGGCGTGTGGCCGGGCGTCGGCATCATGCGGATATAGTCATCCACCGCGTGGTCGCTGGTCACGAGATCGGCGCGGCCGGCGGCGACGATCGGGAGCACGCTATCCTCGATCGGCGCGATCGGGGTTTTCGCGTGCTGCTCGTTCCAGTAGTCGAGCTCGCGCTTGCTGAAGATGTAGCGCGCTTTCGGGAAGGTCGGCACCCAGCGTCCGTCCACGAGCTTCGTGTTCCAGCCGACATGATCGACATGGAGGTGGGTGCACATGACCACGTCGATGTCGTCGACGGTGAGGCCGGCGGCGGCGAGGCCGCGCATCCAGGTGTCGTCATTCTTGCGATGCCAGCGGGGCCGCGCGGCGCGGTCCTTGTCGTTGCCGATGCAGGTGTCGACGATCACGGTGTGGTGCGGCGTCCGGATGACGTAGGACTGGAAGCAAAGGATCAGTTTGTTCTCCGAATCGAGCGCGGCGGGGGCGAGCCACTCGCGATTTTCGGCGAGGCGTTCCGGCGTCAGGCCGGGCAGGAACTCGAGCGCGGGCGAGAGGGCGCTTTCATCCTCGATGATTCGATGAATGACGAGATCGCCGATGGTGATCGTGGTGCTCATTCCGCCCTGCTCCTCGTTGTGGCGACCGATCAGCCCGGCAAGGCCGGCACGCCGATCACCCAAGCATGCCCGAACAACAGCAGGAGCCAAAGCACCACGCCGCCGAGGATCGGGATCCACAGCTCCGGCAGGACGAAACGGTTGCGGCGCTCGGCGATGGCGCGACCGGGGATCAGCGACGTGGCGGCGGCGATTGACGACCAGCGCGCGGGATCGCGGCGCGCGAGTTTCGCGTCGATCGAGGACATGCCGGCGAGCGTCGTCACCAGGAACGCGCCGAAGAACAGGAAGGACGCGGCGTCGCCGTTGCCAATCAGATGCACGAGCGCCCAGATCGCGAACGACCACAGCATCGGGTGCCGCGTGATGCGGATCATCCCGCGGGGAACCTCAGCCGGCGCGGCGGCGGGCGGACCGGCCAGCGTCGGGTTGCGGGTCGCGACCGAGCCGACGAAGAGCGCGGCGGCGGGCAGCATCGCCAGGACCAGCAGCCATTGCAGCCAAGCCGGGATCGTCCAGAGCAGGATCGGGGGCGCCGCGTTGTAGGCGATGATCAGCAGGACGATCGATACGACCGAGCCGAGCGAGAAGATGCCGCGGAACGTGTTCTCGCCCAGGCGCGATACAAGCGCGTCGCGCAGGCGCGTGCCAGCCACGCCCATATGCCACCCGGTCCACAGCAGTGCAGCGAGCAGAAGCGAGATCATGACGAAGGGCGTCCGCCTCCGAGGTGGTCCCGTCCGACGATATCGTGATCAGATCGCCCCGGCTCCCGGAAAATACGGGCGACCGCACGAACGTTCGGCGGATCGGAATGAGCGCGGTCGTCCGCTCGCCTTGCGGGGCGTTCGAAGGGGCGGGTGGCGATCCTGCTCGCCAGCCTAGGCCGCGGCGGCCATCGCCGTCCTGCCGAGCCTCAATCCGCTATCCGCATCGAAGATGTGAACGCGCTCCGGCGGGATCGATACGCGCACCCGATCACCGGAAGGGGCACCGCCGGGAACCTTGATCGAAATGAGCTCCCCCTGATCGAGGCGCCCGATCAGGACGGTCTCGGACCCGAGCGGCTCGATGAGATCGATCGTGAGCGGCATCCCGTCCGCATCGAGTTCGAAATGCTCGGGACGGATGCCGAGCGTCACACGTCGCCCGTCGGTACCGTCCAGCGTGGTGTCGGGGGGGAACGCGATCAGCGTGCCTATATCGAGCCGCACGGCGCTGCGTCCGTGGCTGATGGCGCCGTCGAGAAAATTCATCGCGGGCGCGCCGATGAATCCGGCGACATAAGTGTTCGCGGGGGTCTCGAATACTTCCAGCGGCGTCGCGAGCTGCACCGGCACGCCCTGGTGCAGTACCAGCAGGCGATCGCCGAGAGTCATTGCTTCCACCTGATCGTGCGTGACGTAGAGGCTCGTGACACCCATGCGCCGCTGCAACCGCCGGATTTCGGCGCGCATCTGCACGCGCAGCTTGGCATCGAGATTCGACAGCGGCTCGTCGAACAGGAACAGCTTCGGCTCGCGCACGATCGCGCGCCCCATCGCGACGCGCTGCCGCTGTCCGCCGGAGAGCTGGCGCGGCTTGCGGTCCAGGAGCGGGGCGAGCCCGAGCATCGCCGCGGCGTCGCCCACGCGCCGCCGGATCTCGGATTTCGGCAGGCCACGGATGCGCAGGCCGTAGGCCATGTTCTCGAACACGCTCATATGCGGATAAAGCGCGTAGTTCTGGAACACCATCGCGATGTCGCGCTCGGCGGGATCGAGCCGCGCCACGTCGCGCCCGTCGAGCACGATGCGCCCGGCGGTCGGCGCCTCGAGCCCGGCGATCAGCCGCAGCAGCGTCGATTTGCCGCAACCAGACGCGCCGACGATGACGAGCATCTCGCCGGAATGGAGTGAGAGGTCGATGCCCTTCAGCACGTCGGTCGCCCCGAAACTCTTGCGCAGGCCCTCGATCGCGAGTGTCGCCATCTACTTCTCGCCCTCCGTCAGACCCTTCACGAACCAGCGCTGCATCAGCACAACGGTCGCCACGAGCGGAATGAGCGCGAGCACCGCGGTCGCCATCACCTGGTTCCACTCCGTCTGCGTCTCGGTGCCGCTCATCTTGACATCGCCGATAGTGATCGTGGTGCTCATTCCGCCCTGCTCCTTCACGTCGAAGCGGCGTTCCGAGGCCCGGAAGGCGGAGACGCCAACTCCAAGGATGCCCGAACCGCCGCACGAGCCAAAGCGCTGCGGTGCGCGACGCTGCATCACGCGCTGATGACGCCTTGCCGCGCCATCGCGAGCGCTGCGTCCTTGCGGCGCTCGGTTCTACCCAGCCAGCCCTGCCCGAAGATGTCGAACTCCGGGAGGTTCCGGTAGAACGCAGCCTGGCTGCCCGCGAGACGATCGATCAGGTCGACCGGATCCGCCTTGAGGACGGCGCCCAACGTGATCGGGCCGATGCAGCCGTCCACTTCGCCGGCGCTGAACCCGACCGCCTCCTGCAACAGCATGGCGCTGCGCCCGGGACCCGCGTTCACGCCAAAATCGAAGACGCTCAGGTCGACCCCCGCCGGCAGGGAGTCGCCCTGCAGAACGTTCCAATAGAGCGCGCGATAGATCGCCGCGGCCGTGCTTCGGGCCAAGTCCATCACGTTGGCGGCGTCGAGCGTCGGATTGCGATCCCACCGCTGCAGCGTCGCCAGCGTGATGCCCATGTTGGTGGCGCCGCCCGGGTCGGCGGGATCATCCGAGTAACCGCCTTCTTGTTCCAGCGTAAAGGCGAGGCATTCCGCGAATTGGTGATCCATCACCACTCTCCTCTGATCGGCGTGAGCGTTTCGCGGGCTCCAGCTCCGCGATCAGCCACAGCAGCGTCGATTTGCCGCAGCCGGACGCGCCGACGATGACGAGCATCTCGCCGGAACGGAGCGTGAGGTCGGTGCCCTTCAACAGGTCGGTCGCCCCGAAACTCTTGCGCAGGCCCTCGATCGCGAGTGTCGCCATCTACTTCTCGCCCTCCGTCAGGCCCTTCACGAACCAGCGCTGCATCAGCACAACGATGGCCACGGGCGGAATGAGCGCGAGCACCGCGGTCGCCATCACCTGGTTCCACTCGGTCTGCGTTTCGGTGCCGATCATCTTGACGATGCCGATCACGATCGTGTCCATCTTCGGGTCGGTGGAGACGATCAGCGGCCAGAGATACTGGTTCCAGCCGTAGACGAAGAGGATGACGAACAGCGCTGCGAGATTGGCGGCGGAGACCGGCAACAGCATGTCGCGCAGGAAGCGCCACGGGCCGGCGCCATCCATCCGCGCCGCCTCCATCAGTTCATCGGGGATGGTTAGGAAGACCTGGCGGAACAGCAGCGTCGCGGTGGCGCTCGCGATCAGTGGGACGGTGAGGCCGCCGAACGTGTTGATCAGGTGGAAGTCGGACATCACCGCGTAGGTCGGGATGATCCGCACCTCCACAGGCAGCATCAGCGTGATGAAGATCGTCCAGAAGCACAGCATCCGGAGTGGGAAGCGGAAGAACGTCACGGCGTAGGCGGACAGGACGGAGATCACGATCTTGCCGAACGCGATCGCAAGCGCCATGCCCGCCGAGATCATCAGCATCCGCCAGACCGGCGAGGCGCCGGGCGGCGCGCGCGTGAGCACGTCGCGATAGACGGAGAGGCCGCCGAGATCGGGGACGAGCGAGAGCTCGCCGCGGCTGATCGCGGCGGGGGATTGCGTCGAACCGGCGAAGACGAGCCAGACGGGCAGGACGAACAGCGCCACGCCGATCAGCAGCACGAGATGGGCGGGCCAGTCCCGGCGCAGCGCGTCGGTCACGGGGCGGCCTTCCGGCCGATGAAGCGGAATTGCACCATCGTGAGCGCGATCACCGCGAGCATCAGCACCACCGATTGTGCCGAGGACGATCCGAGGTCGAGATTGACGATGCCGTCACGGTAGACTTTGACGACCAGCGTCTCGGTCGCCTTGCCCGGACCACCCTGGGTAAGCGCGAGAATGGTCGGGAAGGTGTCGAACGCGGCGTAGACGATGTTGATGACGATCAGGAAGAATGTGGTCGGCGCGAGCAGCGGCATGACGATGGTGCGGAACCGGCGGGCGCCGCGCGCCCCGTCCATCCGCGCGGCTTCGATCACCGTGCGCGGGATCGATTGCAGGCCGGCGAGAAAGAAGATGAAGTTGTAGCTGACCTGCTTCCAGGCGGAGGCGAGGACGACGATCAGCATCGCCTGGAAACTGTTCAGCTTGTAGTCCCAGGGGATGCCGACGCGGTTGAGCCAGCGGCCGATAAGCCCGATCTGCGGGTGCATCAGCAGAATCCAGAGTACCGCGGAAATCGCGGGGGCGATGGCGTAGGGCCAGATCAGCAGCGTGCGGTAGACGCCGCGTCCGCGCAGCTCACGGTCGGCGCAGACGGCGAGCAGCAGGGCCACCGCCATCGAGAGCGCGCAGACGCAGACGACGAACACCGCGGTGCGCTGGACGGAGTCGAGATAGAGCGGGTCGCTGAACAGGTCGGAGAAATTTTCTAAGCCGGCGAACTGGCTGTTGAGGCCGAACGGGTCCTGCCGCTCGACGCTGTAGTAGATCGCCTGCGCGGCCGGCCATAGAAAGAAAAAGAACGTCAGCGCGAGTTGGGGGAGGACGAGAGCGGCCGGCAGCAGCCGACCGCCGAAGATCGTGCGGCGTTCCATTGTGCCGGCTACGCCGCGTCGTGCGGTGCTACGTGCGGGCCGAGCGCTCGAATTCGCGCAGGACTTTGTTGCCGCGGGCGACGGTGTTGTCGAGCGCATCTTTGGCGCCCTGCTGGCCCTGCAGCGCCTTCTCGATCTCCTCGTACATGATGTTGCGGATCTCCGGCAGGCGGCCGAGGCGCAGGCCTTTGGAGTTTTCCGTGATGGTGCCGCGGGTCAGCGACTGGATCGCCACGTCGGCGCCGGGATTCTTCTGGTAGTAACCCTGCTGCTTTGAAAGCTCGTACCCGGCTGTGGTCACCGGAACGTAGCCGGTGTGCTGGTGATACATCGCGTCCTGCTCGGGCTGGCCGATGAACGCCAGGAACTGCGCGACTGCCTTGTATTCCTCCGGCGTGCGTTTCGGCGCCGTCATGGTCCAGAGGCTCGCGCCGCCGATGATGGTGTTGTTCGGCGCCTTGATGATTTCAGGGTCGTAGGGGAGCAGCGTGGGCGCCCATTTGAACTTGGCGTTGCGGACGATGTCGCCCCGCCCCGCGGACGAGCCGAAGCCGACCGCCGCCTGGCCGCTGTAGAACAGCGGGTCGGGCGCTGTATCGCGGCCGGCATATTTGAACGTGCCCTCCTTCGCCATGTCGAGCAGCCGCTGGAGCTGCGCGACCTGGCCCGGCCCGTTCAGCTCGAGCACCGCGTCCAGCCCCTCAAATCCGTCCGCCTTGGTGGCATAGGGGAGGTTGTGGATGGCGCTGAATTCCTCGAATTGGATCCAGGTCAGCCACGAGCTGGTCGAGGCCGTCAGCGCCGGGCCGCCGGGGTTCTTGTCCATCGCGGGCTTCGCCCATTTATCGCGCAGCGCGCGGGCGGCCTGGACGAGCTCCGGCCAGGTCGCGGGCGGCTTCTCCGGATCCAGACCGGCCGTTTCGAATGCGTCTTTGTTACACCACATAACAGCAGTGGACGAGTTGAACGGCATCGACGCCATTCGCCCGTCGGCGAGGCTGTAGTAGCCGCGCACGGCGGGAATGTAGCTCTCCGGCTTGATCGGCGTGCCGGTCTCCTGGACGAGCTGCCAGACCTGCTTCACGGCCGGCCCCGCCGCCAACATCGTTCCCGTGCCGACCTCGAACACCTGCACGACGTGCGGCGCCTGCCCGGCCCGCCAGGCGGCGATCGCGGCGGTGAGGGTGTCGGGGTAGGTACCTTTGTAGATCGCCTGTAGCTCGACCGCGTTTTGGCTCGCGTTGAAATCCCGGGCGATGCGGTTGATCTCGTCGTTGTTGGCGCCCGTCATGGCGTGCCAGAACACGATCGTCGTCTTTCCGCCCGAGCTTTGCGCGGAGGCGCTCCTGGCGAAGGTCGACGCGGCGGCCGCGGCGGAGCCGGCCAGCAGAGTGCGGCGTTTCATGGTCATTTCGTCTCCCTTGGTTCTTCCGACGGCGTAGCGGCGGCATGTTTGCAGGACCTTGACACATTTCCGACGCTTCGATGAACCCCGCCCCGCTCAGCCGCGCGCCGCCCAGATCATGAGGGAGTGGACCGGAACGACCGAGTGCGTGCCGGTGAGCAGGACGTAGACGGCCTGCGCCGCCCGGTGCCGCGGCAGCGCGTCGGCGAGCGTGATCGCGCCGACGACATAGGCGGTGAAGCCGACGAGACCGGTGACCAGAGCGACGAGCGGGCGGGGCATCGGCGGGGGATAGCCGGGACGGCGCCGCTTGTCTCCGGGCCATTGGTTGTCTCCGGGGAGCGGCGGGCTATACGTGCCGCTCACCAGCTTCGCGAGCACGCCGATCATGGACCTCAAGGACCACATCCGCGAAATTCCCGATTTCCCGAAGCCGGGGATCCTGTTCTACGACATC
>DATAPS010000562.1:0-6426 GCA_036265085.1 Acetobacteraceae bacterium
CTATGGGCAGCCGTTGCTGGCCCAGCCGCTGCTGGCCCAGCCGCTCCTGGCCCAGCCGCTCCTGGAATGAGCGCGCGCCGCCGCGCCGTCGCCCGACACGGCTCGAGCCCTGCTCTCGGCCCCCTCTCCCCGCACCGCGCGGAGAGGCGCGGCGTCATGCGCGCGCTGCAGCGCTCAGCTCCGGCGGCGCGACCGCGCGGTCCCCGGGCGCGTACTCAGCGTCACCGCGACGCCTCCCGTCACCACAGCGAGACCGAGCGGCAGGAACCACGCGGGCCGTGTCAGCAGGGGGAAGCAGATATAGGTCCAGAGCCACAGGCCGATGTGGTCTCGAACGAAATCCTGGAACGCGACGAGCGCGTTGAAACTTGCCATCGAAAGCAGCTTGCTCAGCGAAAGGTCGGGCGGGAACAACGATGCGATCGCGAAGGCGGTGACCATCCAGAATGCAGCGACGACTGCGAAGACGCGCGTCGCGATTTGGCGTGAATCCGTCAAGCGAACAGCCGCTCGTTCTTTTTGTCGTCGTACATCGAGGCGACAAACTCCCCATACCCGTTCCAAATCCGCGTCGGAACCATCTCGTCGGTCCCGAGCAGGCGCTCGTGCGCCTGGCTCCAGCGCGGGTGCGGCACGTCCGGGTTCACGTTGGCCCAGAACCCGTATTCCGACGACGCCAGCGACTCCCAGAACGACGTCGGCCGTTTGTCCGTGAACTCGACCTTCACGATCGCCTTGACCTGCTTGAAGCCGTATTTCCAAGGCGTATTGAGCCGGATCGGTCCGCCGTTCTGGGGCGGAAGCGACTTGCCGTACATGCCTACGCTGAGGAACGCCAGGTCGTTCATCGCTTCCTGCATCGTCAGCCCATCTATATAGGGCCAAGGATAGTACGTCTTGTGCAATCCAGCCATCGCTTTCGGCTGCTCGACGGTGGTGAAGACCACGTACTTGGCAGACCCCAGCGGCTCGGCGAGTTTCACGAAGTCGGCCAGCGGGAAGCCGATCCAGGGCACCGTCATCGCCCAGGCTTCGACGCAGCGGTGACGGGTGATGCGCTCCTGCAACGAGACCTGCTTCATCAGATCCTCGAAGCCGATCGTACGCGGCTTGCTCACCATCCCCGCGATCTCGATCGACCAGGGGTCCATCTTCAGCGCCTGTGCGTCGTCGGCAAGATCCTTGTAGTCGCTGAACTCGTAGTAGTTGTTGTAGGTCGTCGCGTCCTTCGCGTCGGTGGTGGGCCGGCCCGGCTGGTATTTATCGTCGAGCGGGGCGCTCAGCGGCTTGAGTGTCTGCGCCGCTGCGGGGGCGGATTTCCGGCCGAAACCGAACAGGCTCCATTGTGCCGAAGCCGGACGCGAGAGGAGCGCCACCCCTCCGGCGATCGCGGCGCCGGCGATCACGCCGCGGCGGCCGGTGCGCATGACCCGCTCGTCGGTTACGTGGCTCTCGGGGATTTCCCAACCACGGCGGCGCTGGATCAACATCGGGGCGGTCCTCATCAAAGTCCTCGCGTGGTGTTCGGGCAATCCGCGCGCGGAGTTACCGCAGCAGACGTGGCTTCCGTCCGAAGGGTGATCAAGATACTGGGCCGCGTGCCGGACCGCCGCAATCCGGCGGAAGGATTGATTTGCCGGGACCGCGGTGAAACAGTCCGGCCGCTCTCCGACCGCCAGCGCAGCAGGATACCCCCTCCATGCACCTCGCCCGCTTCCCCCGCGTCAAGCTCTGCCACGCGCCGACGCCGCTCGAGCCGATGCCGAACCTCACCAAGGCGCTCGGGGGGCCGCAGCTCTGGATCAAGCGGGACGACTGTACCGGGATCGCGACGGGCGGGAACAAGGTGCGGAAGCTCGAGTTCCTGATGGGCGAGGCACTTGCGCAGGGCGCGGACCACGTCGTCACCCAGGGGGCGGTGCAGTCGAACCATGTGCGGCAGACCGCGGCGGTAGCGGCGCGGCTCGGGTTGAAATGCACGGCCGTCCTCGAGCATCGCATCCAGACCAACGACCCGGACTATCTCGAAAGCGGCAACGTGCTGCTCGACCGGATCATGGGGATCGCGATCGAATACCGCCCCGGCGGCACCGATATGCAGGCCGCGATCGAGGAGGTCGGCGAGCGACTGAAATCCGAGGGCGCCAAGCCGTATCTGATCCCCGGCGGCGGCTCCAATCCGACCGGCGCGCTCGGCTATGCGCAGGTGGCGCTGGAACTGCTCGCGCAGGCGAACGAGATGGAGCTGCGGATCGATCACCTCGTTCACGCGACCGGCAGCGCCGGGACGCAGGCGGGGCTGGTGGCGGGGCTGCATGCGCTCAACGCGGGAATTCCGGTGCTCGGGATCGGCGTGCGGAACCCGCAGGACAGGCAGGAGGCCAGCGTCCACAAGCTCGCCGAGCAGACCGCCGAGAAGCTTGGTCTCAAGGGCGGCGTGCCGCGCGCGGCCGTACGTGCGAACTGCGATTACGTCGGCGCGGGCTACGGCATCCCGACTCAGGGCATGGCGGAGGCGGTGCAGATGCTGGCCCGGCTCGAGGGGATCTTCCTCGATCCGGTCTATTCCGGGAAAGGGATGGCCGGGCTGATCGACCTTATCCGGAAGGGGCAGTTCAAGCCGTCGGAGAACGTCGTGTTCCTGCACACGGGCGGCCAGGTGGGCTTGTTCGGCTACCGCGACTTCCTGACGAAAGCCGCGGCCTGACCTATCCGGTCGCCGCGACCGCGCGTCCGTTCGAGAGGCGATAAATCCGGTCGAGCCGCTCGCTGCCGGTGAGGCGGTGGACGATCAGGATGATGGTGCGCGCTTCGGCGGTCTCGTTGAGGGTGGAGAAGAAGGCGCGCTCCGTCTCGGCGTCCAGCCCGGCAGTGGGCTCGTCGAGGACCAGGACCGGCGCACGCGAAAGCAGGACGCGGGCGAGCGCAAGCCGCCGCCCCTGCCCGCCCGAGAACCCAATGCCGCCCTCGCCGATCCAGGCGCCGAGGCCGTCCGGCAGCGCGCGCACGAACTCTCCGATCCGGGCGGCGTCCAGCGCCGACCAGAGCTCAGGGTCGGTCGCATCGGGACGGCCGAGCAGGAGGTTCGCGCGGATCGTGTCATCGAACAGATGCGTCGCCTGCGACAGCCAGCCGATGCGGCTGCGCACCTCGGCGGCAGCGAGTGTCGCGATATCGACGCCGCCGAGCAGCACGCGGCCGGATTGCGGCGCGGCCACCTTCAGGGCGAGGGCCGCGAGCGTCGACTTGCCCGCGCCCGATGGGCCGAGCACGGCCACGCGCATCCCCTGCGGGATGTCGAGCGTCAGGCCGTCGAACACGGACGGCCGGTTCTCCTGCCAGCGGAACGCGACAGTCTCGAACCGGATCGCGCTGCCCGCCGGCAGGGCGGCGGGTGCGATGGGATCGGGGAGCGGCACCGGCCCCTCCGCAGCGTCCAGCACGCGCCGGGCCGCGGCGGCCGCGTGCCCCGCGAGCGCGCCCGCTCGGGGCAATCCCCCGACCGCCTCGAAGGCCGCGACGACGAGGAACAGAAGACTGACCGCGACCGCGTCGTGCGCCCAGATCAGCACCGCCAGGATCGCCCCCTGCGCCAGCAGGAACGCCCCCGCGCCGGCCAGCGCCGCCCCCTGCGCCTGCGTCCGTTGGGCTGCGAGGAGCGCCCCCTCGCGCGCCTGCACCGAGGCGATCATCCGCCCCTCCGCCCCGAACGCCCGCACCTCGCGCAGCCCGGTGATCGCATCCAGCACCGATGTGCGGAGCCCGGCGGACGCCCGCGTCAGCCGCACTCCGCCAACGGCGACCGCGCGGGCGGCGGCGGCCGGAAGGATGGTGGCCGACAGCACGAACAGGACGCCGACCACGGCCGCGAGCGCGATATCGCGGCGCGCGATCAGAACGACGACGGCGGGGATCAGCAGAAGTGCCCCGGCAAGCGGGACCAGGATGCGGAGATAGAGCCCATCCAGCGCCTCGACATCGCCCACCAGCCGCGCAAGCACGTCGCCCGCGCGCGTAAACCCGAGCCCGCCCGCGGAACGCGCCGCAAGGCCGCGGAAGAACCAGACGCGCAGATCGGCGAGCGCGCGGAAGGTCGCATCGTGCGTGACCAGGCGCTCGAGATAGCGCAGCACGACGCGCGCCGGGCCGAGCACGCGCAGGAGCAGCGGCGTCGCCAGGATCGCGATCCCGCCCGCCCCTGCCGCGACAGAAGCGGCGATCAGCCCGCCGGAGAAGGACATCATCGCGACAGCGGCCGCCAAGCTGGCGAGGGCGATAAGGACGCCGGCGGCGAGCAAAGGCATGTGCCCGCGCCACAGTTCGACGATGCGGAGCAGCGGTTTCACGCCGCCCCCCGCGCCTCGATCACCCGGCCGTCGCGCAGATCGAGCCGCCGCCCCCCGAAATTATGCGCAGCCGCCGCGTGGCTCGCCAGGATCACCGTCCGGCCGAGGGTGAGGCGGCGCAGGCTGTCCAGCACCTCGCGTTCGGTCGCCGGATCGAGATGTGCCGTCGGTTCGTCGAGCAACAGCAGCGGCGCGTTCTTGAGGAACGCGCGGGCGATCGCGATGCGCTGCGCCTGACCGCCCGACAGCCCGTACCCGTCCTCGCCAACCTCCGTGTCGAGCCCGTCGGGGAGCGTGTCGGCATAGGCGTCGACCCGCGCCGCCCGCGCGGCGTCCTCAATCTCTGCTTCCGCTGCCTCGGGTCGCGCGAAGCGGATGTTGTCGCGGATCGAGCCGGCGAACAGCACCGGCCGCTGCCCGATCCAGGCGGTCAGGCGCGCCAGGGCCTGCGGCGTGAGAGCCGCGATATCGGCGCCGTTCAGCGTGACGGCGCCCGAGTCCGGCTTGGCGAAGCCGAGCAGGATCTCGATCACGCTCGACTTTCCGGCCCCGGACGGCCCCGCCAGCACAAGCGTCTCCCCAGCGGGGACGCGAAAGCTCAGCCGGTCCAGAGCGGCGCCGCGCGCCGAATCCCAGGTCAGCGTGACGTCGTCGAACGCGACCGTCACGCCCCGCGCCGCGACCGTCCGGACCTCGAGCGGGGGCGCCGGTTCGGGGAGCGGCGGCAGGGCGGCAAGCGCTTCGGCGGCGCCGGTCGCATGCAGCCGGTCCTGGTAGGCGGTCGCGAAGGCGCGAAGCGGGGCGAAGAATTCCGGGACGAGGAGGAGGACGAACAGCGCCGTTGCCGGGCTGGCAAGCTGCCCCGCGTGCAGCGCCGCTGCGTCGCGGATGGCGATGACGATGAGCGCGATCGCCATCGCGCAGTCGAGCACCACGGAGGAGAGGAACGCCACGCGCAGCACCCGCATCGTGCGCCGCCGCAGTTCATCCGCCGCCGCCCCGAGCGCCACCGCATCGGCGGCGGCGCGCCCGAACATCACGATCGTCGCGATCCCGCGGACCCGGTCGAGGAACCGCGCCTGCAAGCGCGCGAGCGCCAGGAACTGGCTGCGCGAGGCGGCGGCGGCGCCGATGCCGGAGAGCGCCATTCCGATGGGAACCAGCAATCCCGTTGCAGCCAGGATCGCGCCGCTCACCGGATCGGCGAGCGCCGCCGCGATCAGCACGAGGACAGGGCCGGCCAGCGCCAGACGGCTGGCCGGAAGCCAGCGACCGAACAGACCGTCGATGGCCTCGACGCGGTCGACGACGACGGAGGAGAGCTCGGCCGAGTGCCGCCGTCGCAGGAGGGCGGGGGCGGCAGCGAGCAGACGCGCCAGCGCATCGGTCCGCAGCCGCCGTCGGGCGCGCGCGCCAGCCGCAAACGCGGCCTGCTCTGCCGCATATCCAATTCCGGCTCGCAGCAGGGCGAGAGCGGCAAACGCCGCGATCAGGGCGGCACCACGGATTCCCATCGAATAGCCGAGAGCCGAAGCGAGAATCCCGGCGGCACAGAGCGCCTGCCCGATCGCCATCGCGACGCCCGCGAGCCCGAGCAGCCAGACCTGATATGCGGGTTTTGCGCCTGCATGCGTCTGCGACCGCATCCAGGCCTTCGCGGCGATCTTCGCGTCGGTCATCTCGCGGCAGGATGTAGCGTACTTGCGCCCGAGTCATACCGTCGCCGCCGGTATATGAACCGATGGTCATGCCCCCCGTTCGCACGCCTCGGTCCGGCGGATTATTCAGGGCTATGCAATTCCTTCCTCCGCTCGCTTACCTCCTCGTCGCGATCGGCGGGGCAATCGGCAGCCTCGCCCGGTTCTGGGTCACGCTCGCCGCCGTGCGCTGGTGGGGCGACACGTTCCCCTGGGGGACCATCGCCATCAATGTCGGCGGCAGCTTCGTCATCGGGCTGTTCGCGACGCTTACCGCCCGTGCCGGTGTGTGGCCCGCGTCCGACGATCTTCGGGCGTTCGTGATGGTGGGGATCTGCGGAGGGTTCACGACCTTCTCGTCGTTCAGCCTCCAGACCCTCACG
>DATAPS010000563.1:0-12813 GCA_036265085.1 Acetobacteraceae bacterium
AAGCGATGCGGATCTTCGTCGCCGTCGCGAAGCGCGGCAGCTTCGCCGAAGCTGCACGACAGCTCCGAATCTCGGCTTCCGTCGCGACACGATCGATCGCTCACCTCGAAGATCATCTCGGGCTGACGCTCTTGACCCGCACCACCCGGTCGCTTCGGCTCACCGAGCGCGGCCTGATCTACCTCGAAAACGCGCAACAGATCCTTGAAGATCTGGACGGGGCGGAGCGGCGTGTTCGCGGCGAGAGTGCGGAACCTCGGGGCGAGCTGAAAGTCGCGGCGCCCGTCGTCTTCGGCCGGCTGCACGTGCTGCCGATCGTGATTCGCGCCCTTGGCGAGCACCGTGCCTTGTCGATCCGCCTGAACTTGTCCGACCGCAACGTTCATCTGATCGACGAAGGGATCGACGTCGCCATCCGCATCGGCGAGCTGGCCAATAGCAGCTTGATCGCGGTCAGATTGGGCGCGGTCGGCCGCGTCCTCGTCGCAAGTCCCGAATATCTCAAGGAGCGCGGTGCGCCGAACGCTCCCGCCGATCTTTCACGCCACGACATCGTCGCATTCGAGAACATCGACGCCACGAACGAATGGCGCTTCGCAGCCGACGAACCGCCTGTGCGCGTGGAGCCACGTTTGGCGGTGAACAGCGCGGACGCCGCGATCGCGGCGGCCGAGGCGGGCATGGGGATTACCCGGACTCTCACTTACCAGGTCGATTCGGCCGTGCGTTCCGGCCGCCTTATCCCGATTCTGCAACGGTACATGCCGCCGGAGGTGCCTGTCGGCGCAGTCTATCCTGCTCGGCGCATCGCATCCGCGAATGTTGCCGCCTTTGTCAAAGCGGCGCGTAAACACTTCACGGAAAATCCGATTACTGCGGCCGACGCGTGGCCCGTCACGAAACCACCCGGGGCTTGAGGATCCGTCGACGCCGAGAAGGTCACGCCAGCATCCGCTCGCGCGAACGCGCCCGCGTCGGATGGGCCAGCAGGGACGGCGTCACCTCCGCGATACTGCGGCAGCCGGTCAGCGCCAAGGTGCGGTCGAGTTCATCGCGGAGCAGAGCGAGCGAGTGCGCAGCACCGGCCTCGCCCGCGACGGCGGTGCCATAGAGTGTGGCGCGGCCAACCAGAACGGCCTTCGCCCCGAGCGCCACGGCCTTGACGATATCGCTGCCGCGCCGCACGCCGCTGTCCACGATAATCGTCGCCTGATCGCCGACCGCGGCTGCGATCTCGGGCAGCACGTCGAAGCTCGCCATGACGCTGTCGACGTTTCGCCCGCCATGGTTCGAGACGACGATCGCGTCCGCACCGTGCGCGACGGCAAGCTCGGCATCCTCGACGCACATCAGTCCCTTGATCATCAGCGTGCGCGGCCAGCGGTCGCGGATGCGCTTGATGTCGTCCCAGCACAGCGCATCGCTGCGCATGGCGCGGCGGCGGGTCGGATCGCTCGTGATCTTGCCCTGCATCCCCGGCGGATGGTTCTGGAACCGCGGCATCCCCGACGCGGCGAGATAGCGGAACAGCGTTCCGCCGAGCCATTCGGGATGCAGCATCATGTCGAACATCGAGCGCGGCGTGATGCGATACGGCTGCGAGAACCCGTTGCGCCGGTTGTATTCGCGGTTGGCGCCCACCGCGTTGTCGACGGTCACGATCAGCGCCTCGAAGCCCGCGTTCTCCACCCGCTTGATGAGCGCGAAGGCGAGCTCGGGATCGGCCCAGACATATTGCTGGAACCACAGCCGCCCACCCGCTTCCTGCGCGATCTTCTCGATCGAGGTCATCGAGCCGGTCGCGAGTGTGAACGGCACGCCGGCCGTTGCCGCCGCCCGCGCCAGCTCCAGCTCGCCTTCGTACCAGACGAGGCCCGCAGATCCCGTCGGCGCGATCGCGAGCGGCATCGCGAGGGGTTTGCCGAACAGCGTCGTATCCGTCGTGCGCTTGGAGACGTCGACCAGCATGCGCGGCTTCAGCTTCACGCGCTCGATCGCGGCGCGGTTGTTGCGCAACGCGACCTCGTCTTCGGTTCCGCGATCGACATACTCGAAAATCCCGCGCGGCAGGCGCCGCTTCGCGAGCACACGCAGATCGGCGATGTTCTGGCATCGTGAAAGTCGGCTCATGCGGTCGCTCCATTCCGCCCACTGCGGATCGTGTCGGCGATCTTCTCGGCCATCATGATAACGGGGATGTTGAGGTTCGCGCAGGGCACGGTCGGCATCAGCGACGCGTCGCACACACGCAAGCCGCCGACGCCGATCACGCGGCCTCCCGCATCCGTTACCGCCATCGGATCATCGGCATGTCCCATCCGGCAGGTGCCGCAGGCGTGCCATGTGCCGCCGACCTGCGCGCGCAGATGCGCTTCCAGTGCGTCGTCGTCGGCGGCGAGATCCGCCGCCGTGCTCTTGCACTCCAGCGCGAACGCCATCATGCGCCGCCGCAGCGCCGGGCTTGCGTCCATCATCGGTGCGGCAACCGCCATAACGGCGCCATTCACCCGGCCCGGCCGGGTCAGTTTGCGGACACGTGGGGAGAAGCCGCTGGGGAACACGGTCAGTGCCGCGGTCGCGACCGATCGCGCGCCGAGAACGCGCACGCCAAGGCGGAAGGCGGTCTTCATGCGTTCCATGTCGCGCACATCCGACAGCATCCGGAAGTCGACGTCCGCATGCGTGCTGCCGTTCGCCGCCAGTCGCACGCGCCCTTTGGAGTAGGACTTGTTGATCCAGAAGCCGAGCGAGCCGAGGCGTCGCCCGACCGCATGCCATCCCGACCGCGCGGAGATGTTCATGTGCATGTCGCCACTCGGCGTATCGCGCAGACCGGAGGACCACCGCAGCAGCGCTTGCAGGTGATGGCGTTCGCCGCCGCCAAGCCGCGCTTCGGGCGCGAGAAACGCGGACAGGCCGATGCCCGGATGCTCCTGGAGATTTTCGCCGACTCCCGGACGGCTCGCGATGACCGCGATGCCATGCTCGGTGAGATGCGCGGCGGGTCCGATCCCTGCACGCATCAGCACGATCGGGGTCGCGAGGGCGCCGGTGGAGAGGATGATTTCATGCGCCGACACCGACGTGCTGACGCCGTCCCCTGACACCCTGATCCCATTCGCGCACCTTCCCTGGACCTCCACGCGTTCGACCTTCGCGCCCGTGACGATCGAGAGGTTGGGTCGACGGCGCACCTCCGGGGTGAGATAGGCGAGCGCTGCACTGGCGCGGCGACCATGCTCGTCGACGTTGATCGCGGTGGGAAACACGCCGTCGACCCACGGGCCGTTCTGGTCGGGCAGCGTCGGATATCCCATCCCGCAGCAGACCTGCTCGACCGCACGCACGAAGCCTGACCACTCGGCGCGGCGATGGCGCTGGATCGGGATCGGCCCATCGTGTCCATGGCCCATGTCGCAGAAATCGAGGTCCCGCTCCAGCTTGCGGAAGAATCGCAGCACGTTCTCCCAGCCCCATCCCTCCGCGCCTGCCGCCTCCCACTCGTCGTAATCGTGCGGCGCGCCCCGGTTGGCGCAGATGCCGTTGATCGATGATCCGCCGCCGAGGATGCGCGCCTGCTCGTAGGGCCGCGCCGGGGCCGGCTGGTTGCCGCGCTGCTCGCCACGGGAGGCGGCGAGATCCGGCCAGAGCCAGCTGCGATCGAAATAGGCACGGCCGGGATAAGGGGACGCGAGATGCGCCGGCATCGTTTCCGGCGCGACGTCCCGCCCGGCTTCGAGGAGAAGCACGCGCGTTGCGGGATCTTCGCTGAGCCGGGCGGCCAGCACGCACCCTGCTGATCCGCCGCCGACGATCGCGAAATCGACAGGCTCGGACGGCAGATCCATGCGCGGGTTCTCCTCCGCCTTCTTCGAGGCACGTGCATCGGATGTCATCATGGGCGCCGGCGAGCCGCAAGCGCGCCGGTCCTTTCGCAATCGGGCTCGGATCGCGTATGGTCGCGTCAAGTGCAGCGAATTGCACGCGGAGGATCGCCGATGGAAAAGCTCGTCTCGCCCGAACGCCGCCTCGTCATTGCCGGAGCCGCAGCCTCGCTGCTGCCGCTCGGCGCAACCCGTGCCCAATCGTCGCCGAGCGTCCTGAACATCGCGGTCCCGAGCGAACCCGGTCCGCTCGATTCGACCCCCGTGACATCGGACCTGCTCTCCGAGATCGACCAGCACGTCTGGGAAACGCTCTACATCTTCGATCCGGATTTCCGGTTCGCGCCGTTGCTGGCGGCGGCGATGCCGGACGTGACCCCTGACGGCAAGCAGATGACGATCCCGCTCCGATCCGGCGTGACGTTCCACGACGGCACGCCGATGACGGCTGACGACGTGATCGCGTCGTTGCAGCGCTGGGGCCGCCTTTCTCCACGCGGCAAATTGCCGGCGAGCTACGTGACATCGCTTGAGGCGGTCGACCCGATGACGATCCGCTACACGATGAAGCAGCCGTACGCGCCGCTGCTCGCGCTGCTTGCATTCCCGAACGGATCGCCCGCGATCATGCCGAAGCGGATCGCGACCGCGCCCGATCCTCTGAAGGAGTTCGTCGGGACGGGCCCGTACAAGTTTGCCGAGCAGAAGCCCGACCAATACGTCCGCCTCACGCGGAACCCGCTATACAAGTCGCCGCCGGGAGCGCCGAACGGCTATGTCGGCACGCGACAGCCCTCCATCGAGGAGCTTCGCTTCCTCCCCGTGCCGAACCCGACGACACGGGCGGACGGGATGCTGGCGGGCCAGTACGCGTTCGCCGACAATCTTACCCCGGAGAGCTATGCGCGGCTGAAGGACCAGCCGAATGTCGTTGCGGGGTTGGCGAAGCCGGCCGGCTGGCCGCTGGTCATCATGAACACGAAGAAAGGCCTGATGAGCAACGTCCTGCTGCGCCGCGCAGTGCAGGCCGCGTTCAACAACAAGGATGCGCTCAACGCGGCGTTCGGCGAGCCGCCGCTCTGGCAACTCGAAGGCTCGATCTATCCGGAGGGAACGGACTGGTTCGCGCCGGAGGCGCCGGGTTACAACCAGAACGATCCCACGAAGGCGGCGGCGCTGCTCAAGCAGGCGGGCTACAAGGGCGAGGCGGTGCGCCTGCTGACCACGACGCAGTACGACTATCAGTACAAGACCGCGCAGGTGCTCCAGGCGAACATGGGGGATGCCGGGTTCAAGGTCGATCTCCAGATCACCGACTGGGCGACGTTGCTGCAGCGTCGTCAGGACGAGAACCAGTGGGACATCTTCACCACGGCCCACGGCATGGTGCCCGACCCGTCGCTCATCACGATCCTCAACCCGTCCTACCCCGGCTGGTGGGACACACCTGACAAACGCGCGGCGCTCGACGCGTTCGTGACCGAACCGGACCACGCCAAGCGCATCGAGCGGTGGAAAGCAATCCAGTCGCTGTTCTACAGCGAGGTGCCGACGATCAAGGTTGGCTCGTATTTCAACACCTACGCGGCGAGCAAGAAGCTCAGCGGCTATACGCCGGGGCCGTGGCCGGCGTTCTGGAACGCGAAACTGGGGTAGCGGCTCACGAGCTGAACCGGGCGCGGTAGTCCTGCGGCGTCGTCGCGAGGAGGCGCAGGAAGCTGCGGCGCATGGTTTCCTCGGAGCCGAAGCCGCAGCGCTGCGAGATGCGTTTGACCGGCAGGCGCGATTCGGACAGCAGGCGCCGCGCCGCCTCCACTCGCAGTCGCTCGACCGCGCGGGCCGGCGTCAGTCCGGTCGCCGCCGCGTAGTGCCGGCTGAAGCTGCGCTCGCTCATGCCGGCCTGGCGGGCGAGCGCGGGCAGCGAGACGTCGTCGGCCAGATGAGCGTCGATCCAGCGGTGCAGCGCACCGAACCTGTCCTCCGCCGCCTGCAATGACAGCGCCGCGCTGAACTGCGCCTGCCCGCCGGGGCGCTTGAGGAACACGACGAGATACCGCGCTACCGCGAGGGCCACGCTCCGGCCCAGGTCTTCTTCGACGAGCGCCAGCGCCAGATCGATGCCGGCCGTCACCCCCGCCGAGGTCCAGACCGGACCATCGCGCACGAAGATCGGGTCGGGCTCGACATGTACTGCGGGGAAGCGCCGGGCGAGCTCGTCGCAGCACGACCAATGCGTCGCGGCCCGGCGCCCGTCGAGCGTTCCTGCCGCGGCGAGCAGGAATGCCCCGGTGCAGACGGAGGTGACGCGGCGCGCCTGCTTCGTGCGCGCGCCGACCCATCGCAGCAGCCGCGCATTCGCGGCCGCGGCGTCCACGCCCGGGCCGCCGGCGACCACCAGCGTATCCACCGACGCGGCTGACGACGGGAGCGGATCCGCGGCGAGCTTCAATCCCGAAGAGGTCGTGACGCCCCGGCCGCCCTCCGCCACGATGCGCATGTCGTACGGTGCGGATCCGCCCGCTTCGGTGACGTGCTCGTTGGCGGTCGCGAACACCTGAACCGGACCCGTGACGTCGAGCAGTTGTACGTCGGGATAGACGAGCACCTCCACGACGCGGACCACTTTTGGCGGGATACGAGGGGACTTTGGCATGTCCGCCGGAAGGTGGCGGCCCATGTTCGCGTTGTCCACCCACACCCCCGCAGGAGCGCAGGATCACGGCGATGACCTTCACGAAGAGAGAAGCACCTGACTGGCTGTTGGCATTCTGGAAGGAGATTGACGACAAGACCTTCGGCAAAGGCTTCGACTGCTTCGCCGAGGACGCGACATGCCGCCTCGGCGTCGCGGAATGGAACGGCCGCGAGGCGATCCGCGCGAACCTGCGCGCCTTCATCGACACGGGGTTCACCGCACATCACGACGTCATCGAATACTGGGACGGCGGCTCGCTCAAGATCTTCCGCGGCATCGTCACGATGACGCCCGACGACCGCAGCAAGAGCTCGGTGAAGCCGGTGATGACGCATTTCTTCTACATGGACGACGCCGATCCATCCAAGGTGCGCAGCTGGGTTGGGTCGGTTGGGCCCGTCGCTTTCTAGGTTGCGAAGATTTCACGTAGGGTCGGTTGCCCTTCGCAACCCACTCTACGATTCTCTTTGCGCTCCCGTTCGCGCAGTCACGTCGCCTGGCGCCGAAAGAGGCGGGGGTAGTCGATGATCAGGCCATCCTCGTCGACACTCAGGTCCGCTTTGAACCCGCTGTCGAGGCTCTCGTAGCGGTACAGGCGGCCGGGCTCGATGCAGCTGTATCTCTGCTCGACGGTGACCGGCACGAGGCCTGGTATCAACAGATAGACGACGCGGATTACCTGTGCTTCCCCTGTCCGCCACCGGATTCGCCGGATCGGAAGCGTGTTCGTGAACGGCGTTGCGGATATGTCGATGTCGATGCAGCCTTCCAGCTCCGGCAACGGCGCGCCGTCCGCGCCATGCCAATGCCCTTTTGCATCCGCATGCAGGGCGAGCGCCCGTGCGTCGCCGGCGAGCCTCAGCTCTACGTCGCGGACGCGCCAGTCCTGGTCCATTACGAGTCCGTAGAACAGACCGAACTCCGTTCCGCCGCGTGCGCCCACGACCACGGATTCCGCCCGGATCGTCCGATCCGGAAGGGTCCGGACATGCAGGTGCTCGACGCCGCCGCCTCGCACCGGCACCCAACGCATGCTCCGGTCCATCCGTATTTCGCCCTGTCAAAGAATGTCATCGCGGATGCACGCCTTCGCATGTCCGTCCGCCACGGCCGCCAGCGCCGGCTCCACCTCCGCGCACGCCGGCAAGGCGTACGGGCACCGGCTGCGGAACACGCACCCCGCATGGGCCGCGAACACGCTCGGGATCTCGCCCGTCAGCCCCTTCGTCACGCGATGCCGACGCGTGGGATCGGGCAACGGCGCGGCTTCGAGCAAGGCCGCCGTGTAGGGATGCCGCGGCCGCGCGTAAAGCGCGCGGTTCGGGCCGATCTCCATGATGCGGCCGAGATACATGACGGCGACCCGGTCGCTCACGTACTGCACCACCGCCAGATCGTGCGCGATGAACAGCATCGTCAGCCCGAGCGATTGCTGCAGATCGAGCATCAGATTCAGCACCTGCGCCTGCACAGACACATCCAGCGCCGAAACCGGCTCGTCGGCGACGATGAACTCCGGCCCGACCGCGAGCGCGCGTGCGATCCCGATGCGCTGGCGCTGTCCGCCGGAGAATTCGTGCGGATAGCGTTCCATCGCATCCGCTGGCAGCCCGACACGCTCGAGCATCGCGGCAACGCGCTCCGGACGGTCGCGTGGCGTGCCGATCCCGTGGATCACGAACGCTTCGCCAATGATGTCGCGCACCTTCAGCCGCGGATTGAGGCTGGAATAGGGGTCCTGGAAAACCATCTGCATCCGCCGCCGTAACGGCCGCAGCGCCGCCTTGTCGAGATGGGTGATGTCGGTGCCGTCGAACCGCACGGTCCCCGAAGTCGGTGCGAGCAGGCGCAAGATGGCCCGCCCCGTTGTCGTCTTGCCGCTCCCGGACTCGCCGACCAGGCCGAGCACTTCGCCACGCCCCAGCGCGAGGCTGACGCCCTGCACCGCGCGCAGCAGCGGCGCGCCGCCACGCGAGAGGAACGCGCCGCGCCCGGGAAAGCCGACTTCGAGATCCCGCGCCTCCACCAGCGGTACGCTCACGCCGTCCTCCAGCGCCAGCACCGCACCTCGTGATCCGGCGCAGCCGCCTCCAGCGTGGGGGCCGTCGCGCAGATCGATGCGGCGAGCTCGCAGCGCGGCGCGAAAGCGCAGCCGGGCGGCAGCGCGATCGGGCTTGGCACCTGGCCGGGGATCGACACCAGGCGACGCGAAGGATCGCGCCCGTCGCTCGCCATCGTCGGCAGGCTGCCGAGCAGCGCTCGGGTGTAGGGATGCAGCGGCTCCGCGAATACGCGCGCGACGCTGCCCTGCTCGACGATTCTCCCCGCATACATGACCGCGACCCGGTCAGCGATCTCCGCGACCACGCCGAGATTGTGCGTGATGAACAGCATGCTCATGCCGCCCTGCGCCTGCAGCTCGCGCATCAGCTCGAGAATCTGTGCCTGGATCGTCACGTCGAGGGCCGTCGTCGGCTCGTCCGCGATGAGCAGCGTCGGATTGCACGACAGCGCCATGGCGATCATCACCCGCTGGCGCATTCCGCCCGAGAGGCGATGCGGATACTCGCCGATCCGGCGTGCCGCGTCGGGCACGTGAACGCGCGCGAGCAGCGCCGCCGCCTGCGCTTCCGCTTCCGCCTGGCGCGCGCCGCGATGCACGCGGATCACTTCAGTGATCTGCTCGCCGATCGTCAGCAGCGGATTGAGGCTGCTCATCGGCTCCTGAAAGATCATCGCGATCTCGTCGCCGCGTACGCGGCGCATGGCGCGCTCCGACAGGCGCAGCAGATCGTGCTGGGTGCCGGATCGGTCGCGGAACCGCACCGTGCCGCTGGTGATCTCGCCGGGCGGTGACTGGATCAGCCGCATGATCGACAGCGCGGTTACCGACTTGCCGCTGCCGGACTCGCCGACGATTGCCAGGGTCTCGCCGCGCCGCACCACGAAACTCACCCCGTCGACGGCGCGCGCGACGTGCTCGCCCGTGCGGAACTGCGTGCGAAGGTCGGCGACCTCGAGCAGAACCTCGCCGTTCACGTGAGGCGGCGCAGCTTCGGATCGAGCGCGTCGCGCAGGCCGTCGCCCACCATCTGCAGCGACAGCACCGTGAGCGCGATGCAGATGCCTGGCGCGAGGATCAGCCACTCCGCCCGCTGCATGTATTGCTGCGCCATCGCGATCATGTTGCCCCAGGTCGGGTTCGGCGGCGGCACGCCCGCGCCGAGGAACGACAGCGCCGCTTCGGTGAGGATCGCGGCGGCGAAGATGAACGTGCCCTGCACCAGCAACGGCGAGATCAGGTTCGGCAGGATGTGATGCAGCATCACGCGCCCATCGGACGCGCCCAACGCCTCCGATGCCTCCACGAATTGCAGCTCCCGCAGCACCAAAGTCGCCCCGCGCGCGACGCGGGCGACGCGCGGCGTATAGACGAACGCCAGCGCGATCACGACGTCGAACAGCGACGCGCCGAGAGCCGCCATCAGCGCGATTGCGAGCAGGATGTCGGGGAACGCCATCAGCGCGTCGGTCACGCGCATCAGCAATCCATCGAGCCGCCTGACATAGCCGGACACGATCCCCAGCACCGTGCCGCACACCAGCGAGAGCAGCACCACCATCAACCCGCAGGAGAGCGACAGACGCGCCCCCCACATGCAGCGACTCAGCGTGTCGCGCCCGAAATCGTCGGAGCCGAGCCAGTGCCGCGCCGACGGCGCGCTCAGCCGGTGCGCGACATCCATCCGCGTCGGCGCGTAGGGCGCGAGCCACGGCGCGCCGGCCGCGCAGACGCCGACCACGAGCAGCACGAACAGGCTCAGCAGCACCAGCTTGCGCCGCACCAGCCGCCGCAGCAGCAGCCCCCACGGCGACGCGGGCGCCCGAGGAGCGGCAACCGGCGCGCCGAGCACCGCCTCCGACATCAGTAGCGCACCCGCGGATCGAGCACCGCGTAGAGCAGGTCGACGCCGAGGTTGACGAGAACGTAGACGCCCGAAATCACCAGCAGCGCGCCCTGGATCACCGGATAATCACGCCGCAGCACCGCCGAGACGATCAGATTGCCGACGCCCGGCAGCGCGAACACGGTCTCCGTTACGATCGCGCCGCCGAGCAGGCCCGCGACCGTGATGCCGATCACCGTCAGCACCGATGTACGCGCATTGCGAAACGCGTGCTTGACGATGACCATGCGTGGCGACAGCCCCTTCGCGCGCGCCGTCCGGACGTAGTCCTCCTGCAGCACATCGAGCATTCCCGTGCGCGTGAACCGGATGATGAGCGCGGAATTCGGCACGCCGACCGCGATCGCCGGCAGGATCAGGAAGCGCAGCCGCTCCAGCATGTCCGCATCCGGCGGTCCGTAGCCCGCGACGGGAAGGATACCGAGCCGGACGGCGAGATATTCGATCAGCGTCAGCCCGATCCAGAAGCTCGGCAGGCTCGCCGCCGTCATCGACAGCGCGGTGACGGCCTGATCGAGCACGCTCCCGCGCTTGACCGCGGAGATGACCCCGACCGGGACGCCGATGCCGATCGCAAGCGCGGCGGCGAGCACGGTGAGCTGCAACGTCAGTGGCGCGCGCTCGGCCAGCGCCGCCACGACGCTGCGGTTGAGGAAGATCGATTCGCCGAGATCGAGATGCGCGGCGGCGATGAGGAAGCGCAGATATTGCAGCACCAGCGGCGCATCGAGCCCCATGCGCGCGCGCAAGGCGGCCACATCGGCCGCGGTCGCGTCGGAGCCGAGCATGACCGCGGCGGGATCGCCGGGGATGACGTGCGCGATTACGAAGACGATCGACGCGACGATGAACATCACGACAACCATCCCGGCGAGACGGCGCAGCATGTAGCTCGTCATCGCGGATCAGCTCACGAGACTGCCGTCGATGTAGTCGAAGTCGATGTCCCAGCCGAGGCCTGGTTTCTGGGACAGATGTACATATCCGTCGGCGTCCATGGGATCGGCCTGCGTGCGGAGATATTCGGGGACCTCGTCATAGTCGTAGTGCGGGTGCAGCAGCCCGCGCTCGTACCACCGTCCGTTCTTCTGCACCGCCGTGAGCGTGAGATTCCCCGGCCCGCTGCCGTGCACCTCGCAGTTCATGCCGAACGCCTCGGCGAGATGGATGATCTTCAGCGACGGCCCGATGCCGCCGACGTCGTCCACCCCGGTGCGGCTGATGTCGCAGGCCCCGCTGCGGATCCATTCGGCGCGCGTGTGGAACTTGCCGTCCATCGATTCCGGCCCGATCACCGGCATCGTCAAATTCCCCGCAAGCCACACATAGGAACTCATCGAGGCCTCGTTCATCATCTCCTCGTACCAGGTGTAGCCGAGCTTCTGCAGCTCGAGGCCGAGCCACAGCGCGTCGCTGCGGGAGTAGCCGTGATACGCATCGAGCATCAGCGGAAAGCCTTCGCCCACCGCCTCCCGCACCGCCGCGCAGGCCTTCACGTCCATCCGCGGATCGGGCGCGAACGACACCGGCTTCATCCAGGTGTGGAGCTTGATCGCCTTGTAGCCGCGCCGCACCAGCTCCTCGGCGAACCGCCCGTAATCCTCGGGCGTCGCGAGCCCGCCCGGCACCTCGTCGCCGCACATCGTGCTGCCGTACGCCGGCACCCTGTCCCGATACGCGCCGATCAGCTTGTGGACGGGAACGCCGAGCTTCCGCCCCGCGAGATCCCAGAGCGCGAGATCGACCACCGCGAGCGTGCGGTCGCTGAGCTGCCCGCCGCTGCCCCGCTGCCAATGCGCGAGCTCCTGCCACAGCTTTTCCCGGTCATAGGGATCCTCGCCGAGCAGCACGGTCCTGATGTAGCCGTCGAGAAGATGCGGCCGGACCAGCTCGGTCGCAGCGAAGCAATGCCCCTCGCTGCCGTCGTCGGTCACGATGGTCAGCAGGGACCGCCGGACCTTGCGCGGCGCGCAGGGGTGGCTGTGACCGTCGCTGTCCTTGTCCTGCTTCGACGTATGAACGAAGGTGCGGACCTTCACGTCGACGATCTTCACCGCTCCCTCCGCGCGTGTTCTTACGGGGAGACTATGGTCCCGGCCCGATCAGGTCCACCGCGGGATTACGCCTCGACGTAGCGGGTCCAGAGCTGCGTCACGTCGATCCGCCCGGCCTCGTCGCGCCAGATCGCCACGTTGGCGTCCACCTCCGCGGGCGTCCGCATGCCCACGAGCGCCACCTCGATCAGCGGGTTCGACAGCACGAACTG
>DATAPS010000564.1:0-3377 GCA_036265085.1 Acetobacteraceae bacterium
CGGACAGCTTCATTTCGCACTCCGAATACAGCCCCCAAGATGTGCCGCGGGCCGCTATATCCGTTGAGGTATACCGTCCCTCGCGTCCAGGGTAAAAGGGTTTACGACCGCCATGAACGGCTACCAAGCGGCAGGCCGCGATCTGCAGGCGATCGGCGGTTCAATTCCGAAAGGCACGCAGCATGCGTCTGTTCTTGTTCCTCGCGATCCTGCTGACCCCGATCGCCTGTCGGGCTCAGGCGCTAACGGTGTTCGCCGCCGCTAGCCTGACCGACGCAATGAAGGACATCTCGACACAATGGGCCCAGGCGGGACACGCGCCGCTTCGCCTGTCATTCGCCGCGAGTTCGACCTTGGCGCGGCAGATCGAACAGGGGGCGCCTGCAAACATGTTCGCCTCGGCGGACGAGCAATGGATGAACTACCTCGCAGACCGAAAACTGATAGTGCCGGCCACGCGGAAGGATCTGCTCGGCAACGACCTGGTGCTCGTGGTCCCCGCGGACAAGCCGCGTCACGTCACCATCGGTCCCGGATTCGACCTCCTCGCTCTGCTAGGCCCGACCGGTCGCCTCGCGACCGGCGATCCGGCGCATGTTCCGGTCGGCATCTACGCGGAACAGGCACTCCGGAAGTTGGGACTATGGGATAGCGTCGGCCCGCGGCTCGCGCGCGCCGACGACGTACGCGCGGCGCTGCTTCTCGTGGAGCGTGGCGAGGCGCCGGCCGCTATCGTCTATGCGACGGACGCTGCCGTCTCGAAAGCCGTCATGGTGGCTGGCGTGTTTCCGCCCGGCAGCCACGACACGATCTCGTACCCGTTCGCCCTGACAACAACTGGAGACACGCCTGAGACCCGCGCCCTGCTGACATTCCTGGAAGGTCCGGAAGCGCGCGCGACATTCGGCAAACTCGGCTTCAAGGTCGAGTAGACCTGAACCTCTCCGCCGACGAATGGGTGGCGGTGCGCCTGACGCTCACCGTTGCGGCCAGGGCCGTCGGGTTTGGGTTGCCGCTCGCGGTCGTGATGGCTTGGGTGCTCAGCCGCTACCGTTTCCCGGGCCGGCCGTTGCTGAACGCCTTGGTTCATCTGCCGCTCGTGCTTCCTCCGGTTGTGACTGGCTATCTCTTGTTGATCACGTTCGGCATTCGTGGTCCGATCGGGGCGCTCCTCTACCAGTGGCTCGGCGTTCGCCTCGTGTTTACGAGCGCGGGCGCGAGCCTCGCTTGCGCGGTCATGACGTTCCCGGTGATGGTGCGCGCCGTTCGGCTGTCGCTCGAATCGGCGGACGCTAGCCTCGAGCAGGCCGCACGGACGCTCGGCGCGGGCCGGCTGGACCGGCTGCTCAACATCACTCTTCCGCTCGCCTCGCCCGGTATTCTGGTCGGCGGCATAGTCGCCTACGCGACGTGTCTGGGTGAGTTCGGCGCCGTCATCACCTTCGCCGCAAATATCCCCGGCGAGACCCAAACCCTGCCTCTGGCGATCTACGCCGCGTTGCAGGTGCCGGGGGGTGAGGCCAAGGCCGCCGAGCTTTCGCTTGTCTCGCTCTCTCTGGCTTTGGTCGGTTTGCTGACCTCGGAGTGGCTGGGGAAGCGGCTGGATGTCGCCATCGGCCGATGAGCCTCGCGTTCCGGCTGCGTCACACCTTTCCGACCATGCCTATGACGATGGACTTCGAGGTGCCGTCACCAGGCGTGACGGTGCTGTTCGGGCCGTCGGGCTCGGGCAAGTCGACGATGATCAATGCCGCGGCAGGATTGTTGCGTCCTGACGAGTGCCGCATCGCGATCGACGGGCGCGTGCTGGCCGACACCGCCTCAGGGGTCTGGCTCCCGCCGGAGCGGCGGCGGGTCGGGCTGGTCTTTCAGGACGCGCGGCTGTTTCCGCATATGTCGGTGGCGACGAACCTACGATTTGGCACGCGGCGGGCCGCGCCAGGCGCGGTGCAGTTTGAGGAGGTGGTCGAACTGCTCGGGATTGCGCCATTGCTGGCGCGGCGCCCGAAAACTCTGTCGGGCGGGGAGCGTCAACGCGTGGCGATCGGCCGCGCTCTGCTGGCGAATCCCCTGCTGCTGCTCATGGACGAGCCTTTGGCGAGCCTCGATGCCCCCCGAAAGGCCGAAATCCTCCCGTTCCTGAAGCGCCTCAAGACGGTGCTGCGGCTGCCTGTGATCTACGTGACACATTCGTTGGACGAGCTCGGCCAGCTCGCTGATTCGGTGGTGTTGCTCGAGAGCGGACATGTCGCTGCATGCGGGGCGGTGTCGGAGATCGCCGGACGCGCGGACCTCCCACTTGCGCGGCGCGACGACGCGGCGTCGGTGCTGACCTGTCGCGTCGCGGAACACGATCGTGGACGTCTCCTGACGCGGCTTGACGGCGGCGGAACGGTGATCTGGGTCCCTCTACTGGAGGAGCGGATCGGTTCGGAGCGCCGCGTCCGCATCCCGGCGCGCGAGGTCGCTCTTGCCAAGAATCCGCCGGAGGCGATCAGCATCCACAACATTCTACCCGGGACCGTGATGCGCATCGTCGAAGAGCGGCCAAGTCGCTCGGTTGCGGTGGAAGTCGCGATCGGCGCCGGCCCGCTGCTGTCCCGTGTCACGCCTGATGCGGTCGTTCGCCTCGGTCTCAGCGAGGGCAGCACCGTTCTTGCGCTGATCAAATCGACTTCGATCGAGGTGCTGACATAGAAATGACCCTTCCATTGCGACGCGTTGTTGCGCACCCCGGTGATGGGGTCGGTTGTCCGGTTTCGGTCAGCGATCTCGGGGTCGGCGCAGCGGCGTGGGGCGGACTCTGTCCTGATGTGTTTGCGTCGAATCAGCCCCCTGATCGCTTCGTCGGCTCGCGCTGACGCAGCGGGCCGGCTGAAGAACATCGCGCTCTAACGTTCGAATAACGTCGATTTCACGCCGGATCCAAAACGGATTTGTTGCCCACAACCTCTGTCTGTGCTTCTATGCCTGGATGGATACACCCGCGCCACTCTCCCTCGCCGAACGCTTCACCAGGATCATGCACGGCGTGGCGCTCGCGGTCGGCAACCGGCATCGGCCGCATTCCATCCTCGGTCCGGCGCTCGCCATCGCGCTGATCAACCTGGTCCACATGCGGCTGAACAGCCTCCGCCGCCGCTTCCTCGGCCTCCTCGAACGCATCGAGGCCGGCACGCTGCGGAAACTGCCGGAGCCGGGTCAGGGACGGACGCGCAAACCCTCGGCGCGGAAGGCACGGCCGAATCCCCTCGCCGAATACGGCGTGCGGGAGAGCTGGGGCTGGGTGACCCGGATCGCCCGCGAATACCATGGCAACGAGCTGGAGCGCCTGCTGGAAGATCCCGAGATGCAGGCGCGGATCGCCGCCGAGCCGC
>DATAPS010000565.1:0-3825 GCA_036265085.1 Acetobacteraceae bacterium
GGTGTGGTATCTGATCCAGGGTCGGGACTCGCAACCAGTCGCTGCGGAGATTGCGGCGAGTTGGGTTGACCCTCAAATCTCCCTTCCCAATCGCGGGTCCAACAAATCCCGCAACCCATCCCCAATGAGCTGCAACGACAGCACCGCCACCACGATCGTCACCCCCGGAAACAGCATGATCCACGGCGCCTGATCCAGATACCCCTTCCCCGCGGCGATCATCGTCCCCCAGGTCGGCGTCTCCGGCGACACGCCGACGCCGAGGAACGACAGCCCCGCCTCCGTCAGCATCGCGTAGGCGAACACGAAGCTCCCCTGCACCAGCACCGGCGACACCAGCCCGCGCAGAACGTGCCGCGCGATGATGCCAACCGTCGTCAATCCGGTCGCTCGCGCCGCCTCGACATAGGTTAGCTCACGGATCACCAGCGTCGCAGCCCGCACAATCCGGGCGAGGCGCGGCGTATACACGACGCTCAGGGCCACGATGACGTTCGCCACCGACGCGCCGAGCGCCGCCACCAGCGAGATCGCCAGCAGGATGTCGGGGAACGCCATCATCGCGTCGAGCAACCGCCCGATCGGCGCGTCGAGCCGGCGGAAATACCCGGCGGCGAGGCCAAGGACCGTGCCCGCGATTGTGGAGACCGCGACGACGGAGGCGCCGACCAGCAGCGACAGGCGGCCGCCGTAGAGCACGCGGCTGAACACGTCGCGCCCGAAATCGTCGGTGCCGAACCACCAGCGCGCGGACGGCGGATGCAGCCGGTTCGCGATCGAGAGCCGCGTCGGCGAATAGGGCGCGATCTCCGGCGCGAGCAGCGCGAGCATCGCGATGGCCGCGATCAGAACGGCGCCGATCAGAACCGTCCTGCGCCGGAACAGCCCCCGCGCAACCGCACGCGGGCGCGGCGGCACGACGGCGACAGTGGCGCTCACGACCGCACGCGCGGATCGACGACGAGATACAGCATGTCGATCGCGGCGTTCACCAGCACGTACACCCCCGCGAGCACCAGCAGCGCGCCCTGGATCACCGGGTAATCGCGCCGCAGCACCGCCGAGACCACGAGATTGCCCACGCCCGGCAGCCCGAACACCGTTTCGGTCACGACCGCCCCCGACAGCAGCAGCGCGATCGTCAATCCGATCACCGTCAGGATCGGCATCAGCGCATTGCGCAGCGCGTGGCGCATCACCACGCCGTACTCGGCCACACCCTTCGCCCGCGCCGTCCGCACGAAATCGTCGCCGAGCACGTCGAGCATGCTCGCCCGCGTGAACCGCGTGATCAGCGCGGAGCTGGCGACGCCGAGCGTCACCGCGGGAAGCAGCAGATGGATCAGCCGGTAGCCGATCGTCGCGCCCGGCGCGCTGTAGCCGGAGGTCGGCAGCCAGCCGAGCCGCACCGCGAACACCTCGATCAGCACCAGCCCGAGCCAGAATGTCGGCACGCTCGCGGCCGCCATCGTCCCCGTCACCACGATGCGGTCGAACGCGGAGTTGCGGCGATACGCGGCGAAGATCCCCGTCGGCAACGCGATGGCGACTGCGATCGCGATCGCGAACAGGGTCAGCAGCAGCGTCGGCTCCGCACGGCTCGCGAGCGCGGTCAGCACCGGCTGGTTGAGGAAGATCGACTCGCCGAGATTGCCGCGCAGGAGCTGTGCGAGGAACACCGCGTATTGCGCCGGGAGCGGCTGATCGAGGCCCCAGCGCGTGCGCAGCGCCGCGATGTCGGACGCCGTGGCATCCGGCCCGAGCATCACCGCCGCCGGATCGCCGGGCGCCACGCGCACGATCACGAACACCACGCTCGCCACGATCAGCATCACGACGAGCATGCCACCGAGACGCCGCGCCGCCGCCTGAAGCAGCGCGCTCCCCCGTCGCGCCGGCATCAGGCGGCGCGGGTGACGTTCCAGAAGAACGGCCACGGCGCGGGCACGAGCCCCTCCAGCTTGGCCGAGCGTGCGGACAGCGAGCTGAAATTGCCGACCTTGAAGATCGGCGCCTCGTCGTAGAGCACGGTCTGGATCTCCGCGAACCGCTGGATCCGTTTCGCCGGATCGATCTCGCGATTGAACGCACTCACCGCCGTCCGCTTGCGCTCCGTCGCCCACCAACCCGGCGAATCGTCGAGCATGTAGCCGTTCAGCGCCGGCTCGGGCAGGAACGGGCTGGATGTGACGTAGATCTCCCACAGCGCCGGATCGGTGCGCCGCTGCGTCAGCGTCGCCCAATCGGTCACCTGCAGATCGACGGCGAAGCCGGCCTGCTTGAGATATTCGACGGCGACCTGCGCGATCTTGAAATGGAACTCGTATTGCTGCGTGGCGAGCAGGCGGAGCTTCGCGCCCTTGTAGCCGGCGTCCTTGAGCATCTTCGACGCCTTCTCGGGGTCGCCCTCGCCGTAGCGGACCACGCCTGCATCGGTGTGCCAGACGAAGCCTTCGGGGTACATCGCGCCGGCGACCTGGTAGAATTTCTTGCCGAACGCGGCGGCCATCATGTCGTCGGGGTTGAGGGCGACCTGCACCGCCCGGCGCAGCGCGACATCCGTGAAGATGCCCTGCTTCGTGTTCATCGCGAGCACGGGCCATCCATAGGGCGAGAGCACGACCGGCGCGCTCACCTTGCTCGCGGCGATGCGGTCGTAGGTCTCGACCGAGAGATTGTCGACGAAATCGAATTGCCCGCTGAGTGCGCCGGCGACGCGCGTATCCGGATCGGGAACCGGCACGAACCGGATCTCGTCCAGCAGCGGCCGGCGCGCGCCGCCATAGAAATTCGCCTCGCCGGCCAGCGGCACATAGGCGTCGTTGCGGACGAGCTGGATGTACTGGTCGGGCTTGTGATCCTTCACGCGGTATGGGCCGGTGCCGACGATCGATGTCAGCGGGTTCGGCACGCCCGCGGGCATGATCGCGGCCGCCGCGTTGTTGAACGCGAGCAGGGCGGCCAGCGGCGCATAGGGCTGCTTCAGGGCGATGCGGATGGTCGCGTCGTCCACCTTGTCGATGCCCGCGATGTTCGGCGCGGTCTGCCGTCCGCGGACCGCGATCTTCGTCCAGCGGTCGAGCGAGGCGAGCACGTCGGCCACCGTCATCGGCGCGCCGTTATGGAACGTGACGTCGCGACGGATCGGGATCGTGTACTGCGTGCCGTCGGCGGAGACCTGCGGCAATGCCGCGGCCAGCAGCGGCGTCACCTGCCAGTTCTTGTCGAAGGTGTAGAGAGTCTCGAAGAAGTGCTGCGTGATGTAGCCGACGAGATCGGCCGTCGAGATCATCGGATCGAGGGTCGGCGGCTCCCCGATGGTCGCGACCGTGACGATGCCCCCCGGCTTGCCCTGTGCCCGCGCCAGACGCGGCGCCACACCGGCCACAAGAGCAGAGGCGGCCAGCCGCCGCCGCGAGATCTCCATTCCCCGTCTCCCCGGAAGGTCGGCCGTGAGTATTCGCCCGCCGCAGACGCGTGGCAACGGCGGAGCCCGCACCCCGCTTGGTGGGGGGAGAGGGCTGAGTGAGGGGCCGCACGTCGAGGTCATTGCCGACCCTGACCTCTCGTATACGGAGCAGCGATCTGAAGCGCGCGCACGGCGAGTCCCACGACAAGCCCGCTGAAGACGATGCCGGTGAGGCCGATAACAATCGCCAGAAATCGCGAAAGGGCGGTCGTTGGAGCAAGATCGCCGTAGCCAATCGTGAGCCCGGTTACAAAGGCAAAGTATACGCTGGCTGACGGTGTCCAGTGTTCCAGTAAGCCGACAAACAGGCCGAGAGTAGCTTTTACCAGGATCAAAACGGCGAGGATCGGCCATGC
>DATAPS010000566.1:0-5319 GCA_036265085.1 Acetobacteraceae bacterium
ATCTCGAGACGCGGCTCGACGAACAGAACCTGTTCGCCGGATGGAGCACGCATGAGATCACGATGCGCGACGGTTCGCTGAAGATGCGGCTCAAGCGCGTCGATCTCGTCAACCCCGACAGCGCGTTCGGCAACATCCAGCTGTTCATGTGACTCGCGCCGCCTATCAGGACATCGTCCTGGCGGCGCCAGTGACGGTCCCTTACGCCCGCTACTCCATCCACGACGCGCACTGGTGGATCGGCCGCGCGCTCGCAGAGACACTGCGGATCGCGGGCCTCCGTCCGCGCGACATCGACGGCTTTGCATGCTCCAGCTTCACCTTGGGCGCCGACACGGCCGTCGGCCTCACCCAGCACTTCGGCCTCTGCCCGCGCCATCTCGACCACATCCCGATGGGCGGCGCCGCCGGGATCGTCGCGATGCGTCGCGCCGCGCGGGCGGTCCAGGCAGGCGATGCGGAGATCGTCGCCTGCGTCGCGGGCGATACGAACGCACCCGACAGTTTCCGGCGCATGCTGAGCGCGTTCAGTCGTTTCTCGACCGATGCCACGTATCCCTACGGCGCGGGCGGTCCGAATATGAGCTTCGCGCTGCTCACCCGCAACTACATGCGCACCTACGGCGCGACACGCGAGGATTTTGCGCGGATCTGCATCAGTCAGCGCGAGAACGCCCTTTCGTTCCCGCACGCCTTGATGAAGCGTCCGCTCACCCTCGATGAATACTTGGCGGCGCGCCCGATCGCCGATCCGGTTGCGTTGTTCGACTGCGTGATGCCCTGCGCCGGGTCCGAGGCGTTCCTGGTCATGCGCGAGGCCACCGCGCGCTCGCTCGGAGTTCCGTTCGTGACGTTGCGCTCGACAATCGAACGTCACAACGCCTACGCGGACGACCCGATTCAATACCGTGCCGGTTGGGCGATGGACCGCGACGAACTCTACGCCATGGCCGGCACCACCCCGGACGGGATCGACATTCTGCAGACCTACGACGATTATCCCGTCATCGTGATGATGCAGTTCGAGGATCTCGGCTTCTGCGGCAAGGGCGAGGCGCCCGCCTTCGTCCGCGCCCATGACCTCCGTGCGACCGGCGAGTTCCCGCACAACACCTCCGGCGGCCAGCTTTCGGTCGGGCAGGCGGGTGCGGCGGGCGGCTATCTCGGCATCACCGAAGCGATCCGCCAGCTCACCGGCGGCGCGCTCGGCGTGCAGGTCCCCGACCCGCACCTCGCGCTCGTGTCCGGCTTCGGTATGATCAACTACGACCGCGGCCTCTGCACGGGCGCCGCCATCCTCGCCGCGCCGTGAAGAAGCGCAATCCGCTCGCGCCGCTGAACCCGCCGCTGCTGCCGCCGTCCGCGCGCAGCCGTGCCGCGTTGGGGCTGACGGCTGCGGCGGCGCGCGGCGCGTTCCAGCTTCAGGTCTGCACCCACTGCGATGCGGTGCAGTATCCGCCGCGGGACGTCTGCCACGCCTGCCTCTGCGATGCGCTCGTCTGGCGCGCGGTGCCGGATGGCGGACGAGTGCTCGCGGAAACGACAGTGCGGATCAGCGCCGACCCGTATTTCCGCACCAAAGCACCGTGGCGGGTCGGCATGGTCGCGCTGGACTGCGGGCCGTCGGTCATCGCGCATCTGCACGCGGACATGGGTGCCGGGCAGCGCGTACGCATGTCGGCACGGCTCGACAAGTCCGGTCAGGCGGTCATGCTGGCGCTTCCTGAGGGATCGACCGACCTGAGCGACGACCGCCAGCTCCGCGAGCTCGCCTGCGACCCGCGCGGCCGCCGCGTGCTCGTCACCGACATCCGCTCGCCGTTCGGGTGCGCCATTTCCCGCGCGATGGCGGATGCGGGCGCGCAAGTGCTCGACGGGATCGGCCTCGACGTGACCGACACCGAGAATGTCCGCCGCGCCGCCGGGGCGTATGGCGGACGGGTGGAGATTCTCGTCAACACCACGCTCCACATTCGTCCCGGCGGCGTGATCGGCCGCGGCGATGTGGTTTTGGCGCACGAGGAGATCGAAACCACTCAACTCGGCCTCATGCGCCTCGCCCAGAGCTTCGGCCCCGCCCTGCGCGGCCGGGGCGCCGAGAAGCCGAACGCGGCCTGCGCTTGGGTCAACATCTTCTCTGTCTACGGCCTCATCCCGGACGCCGCGTTCGGCGCCGCCTCTGCCGTCCATGCCGCCGCGCTGTCGCTGTCGCGCACGCTTCGGGCCGAGCTGCGGGCCGGGGGGATCCGGGTCATCGACGTGTTCGTCGGGCCGCTCGACGATGTGTGGCACGAGGCGCAGCCGCCGCCGAAGGTCTCGCCGTCCCAGCTCGCCGCCGCCGTCGTGCGGGCGCTGCGGGACGGGGTGGAGGAGGTCGCGGTGGGGGATGTCGCGCAGGACGTGCTGGCGCGGTATCGGGACGATCCGAAAGTGCTCGAGCGCGAACTATCCGGGAGACCGCAATGACCAGCCTCGCCGACTTCGCCGCCGATATCGCAGCCGGGCGGATCGACGTTATCGACCTCACCCAGACGCTCTCGCCCGAATTCCCCACCCTTGTCCTGCCGCCCGAATTCGGCCAGTGCGCGCCGTTCCGGCTGGAGGAGGTCTCGCGTTACGACAGCCGCGGCCCGGCCTGGTATTGGAACAATTTCTCCTGTTGCGAACACACGGGCACGCATTTCGACGCCCCGGTCCATTGGGTGTCCGGCAAGGACCTGCCGAACAACAGCACCGACACCATCGAACCGCAGAACTTCATCGCCCCTGCCTGCGTGGTCGATGTGACGAAGGAGGTCGCGGCGAACCCGGATTTCGTCGTCACTCGCGGCGTCTACGAGGCCTGGGAGGCCAAGCATGGCCGCATTCCCGCCGGATCCTGGGTGCTGCTCCGCACCGATTGGTCGAAGCGGAGCGGGGCCGACTACACGAACCTGCGCGACGACGGCGCCCACACGCCCGGACCGGAGCCGGACGCCGTGAAGTTCCTGGTCGAGGAGCGGGACGTCCACGGCTTCGGCGTGGAGACGATCAATACCGACGCCGGGCAGGCGTTCAGCTTCACCCCGCCCTATCCCTCGCACTTCTTCATGCATGGCAAGGGCCGCTACGGCCTGCAATGCCTGTGCAACCTCGACCGGCTCCCGCCGACAGGAGCGGTCATCGTCAGCGCGCCGCTGAAGATCAAGGGCGGCTCGGGAAGCCCGCTGCGCGTGCTGGCGCTGGTCGCGCATTGACGGATCACGTCGCCATCGTCACCGGCGGCTCGGGCGGGATCGGCGCGCAGATTCGCGATGACCTGCTTGACGCCGGATACGAGGTGGTCTCGCTCGACATCGCGCCCTCCGGCCGGACGCATCCCAGTCTGCATCCGTATGCGATCGACCTGATGGACCCCGAGGCGACCCGGTCGGCGGCCGCGGAGATCGCCGCCGACTTTCGTGTGACTCACCTGATCCACAACGCCGGCATCATTCGCCCCGCGCTGCTGACGGAGGCCCTGCCGGCGGATCTCCACGACCTGACGAACCTCCACCTCGCCGCCCCGATGCTGCTTCTTCAGGCGGTGCTGCCGGGGATGCGGGAGCGGCGGTTCGGGCGAGTGGTGCTGATGTCGTCGCGGGCGGCTCTGGGGGCGCAGACGCGGACCGCCTATTCGGCGACCAAGGCCGGCGTCATCGGCCTCGTGCGGACCTGGGCGCTCGAGTTGGCGCGGGACGGGATTACCGTGAACGCAGTGGCGCCGGGGCCGATCGGCGGGACTGTTATGTTCCATAACATCGTCGCGGCCGGCAGCGAGCGGGAGCGGGCGCTCGCGGCGAGCATACCTGTCGGGCGATTGGGGCGGACGGACGACGTGGCCCGGGCGGTGCTATTCTTTGCCGCGCCCGAAAATTCGTTCATCACCGGGCAGACCCTGTTCGTCTGCGGCGGCGCGAGCGTCAGCGCCATCACGATCTGACGCGACCAGGAGACCCTCATGGCAGAGTTCCCCGTCACCCCCTCGCCCAACCCCCAGCGCCCCCCGGCGGACGACACGCTGAAATTCGGGCGGACCTTCACCGATCACATGTTCCTGATGGACTACGCCGAGGGTCAGGGCTGGCATCGGCCCCGCATCGTCCCCTACCAGCCCTTTACCCTCGATCCGGCCACCTGCATGCTCCACTACGGGCAGGGGGTGTTCGACGGGCTCAAGGCATTCCGTGGGACCGACGGGCGCATTCGAATCTTCCGCGCCCCCGACCATGCGGCCCGCCTCAACCGCTCCTGCGAACGGCTCTGCATCCCGCAGATGGATCCGGACATCGTCGTCGATTCGATCCATGCGCTCATCGAGGTGGACCAGCGCTGGGTGCCGTCGAAGCAAGGCACCGCGCTCTACATCCGCCCGACCATCATCTCGACCGAGGCATTCCTCGGCGTGCATCCTTCGGCGACGTATTGCTACTACATCATTCTGTCACCGGTCGGACCGTACTACGCCGAGGGCATGAACCCGGTGAAGATCCTGGCGAGCGACAAATACGTCCGCGCCGTCCAGGGCGGGCTCGGCGCGGCGAAGACGGCGGCGAACTACGCGGCCAGCATCTATGGCGCGGAGGAAGCGCAGCGGGCGGGCTATACGCAGGTGCTGTGGCTCGATGGCGTGGAGCACCGCTATCTCGACGAGGTCGGCACCATGAACATCATGTTGCGGATCGGCGACGAGGTGATCACGCCACCGCTGAGCGGAACGATTCTCGCCGGCATCACCCGCGACAGCGCGCTGACCCTGATGCGCGACTGGGGGCTGCGCGTCTCCGAGCGCCCAGTCGCGATCGACGAGGTGCTCGCGGCTTCCAAGGATGGCCGGCTTGCGGAGATGTGGGGCACCGGCACGGCGGCCGTGGTCTCGCCGGTGGGCGAGTTGGGCTACAAGGGCGAGCGCGTCGTCATCAACGGCGGCGAGATCGGCCCGCTCACCAAGCGGCTCTACGACGCGATTGTCGGCATCCAGTATGGCACGGCGCCGGACCCGCATGGCTGGGCGCGGCCGCTGGGCAACCGGCAGGCGGCGGCCGCCTAGGCTGATATTTTCGATATCGTAATGAACTGGGCGCACCGGGAGGCGGCCAGCTAGGCCCGATTTTTTGAAACGGCGACCGGCACGGAGATGCTGTCGGACAGCTTCATCATGAGCTGTCCGCCGCGCGTGCGGAATGTCGGCAGCGGATACTCCGCGCCGGCCCGGGCGGGTTCGGCGCGGCGCGGGCGCGGCTTGCGCACGCGCGGCGGCAGCAGGTCGGGCGACGGTTGGGCGGCCAGCATCCGGCACAG
>DATAPS010000567.1:0-3589 GCA_036265085.1 Acetobacteraceae bacterium
CCCGATCGGTTGCGCCACGCTTCCCTCCGTCCTCAAGCCTGCGGGCGGCGTCCGTGATAGGCGTCGTCCAGCAGCGCGCGGATCGCCCCGCGGTCGACGGGGCGCGGATTCCAGTACGGCGCTGACACGGCCGTCTCGGCGGCTCTATCCAGATCGGTCTCCCGCATGCCGAGTGCCTTGAGCGACGTGGGGGCACCGAGGGCCGCAGCCAGGTCGAACAGGCCGTGAGCGGCTTGCTCGACGCGCAGCGCACGTGCCGCACGTGCGAGCGCCTCGGGCGCGCCTGCGGTGTTGAACGCAGCCGCATGCGGCAGCACGACGGCATGGGTCTCGGCATGCGGCAGATCGAAGCTGCCGCCGAGGACGTGGCAGAGCTTGTGATGCAGCGCCATGCCGACGGTGCCGAGGCAATTGCCGCACGCCCAGGCACCGAACAGCGCGTCGGCGCGCGCGGCGCAGTCGTGAGGGTTCTTAACGATGAGCGGCAGCGCACCACCCAAGGCGGCAATGCCGCGCTCGGCGAGCAGCGAGGTAATCGGATTGGCATCCTTGGCGTAGAGCGCCTCGACCGCATGCGCGATTGCGTTCATGCCGGAAACGGTCGACAGCAGCGGCGGCAGCGCGAGCGTCAACTCCACGTCATAGACGACGACCTCGGGCAGAACCTTGGGCGAGCGCTGCGTCGTCTTGCGATCGCCCGTCGTCTCGCCGAGGATCGGCGTCGCCTCGGATCCTGCGTACGTCGTCGGGATGACGATTTGCGGCAGATCGGTCCGGAGCGCCAGCGCCTTGCTGAGGCCAATGGTCGAGCCCCCTCCCAGGGCGACGAGGCAGTCCGCATCCACGGCGGAGAGCTGCCGCATGACACGCTCCGTCACCGCGACGGGCGTATGCATCGCGGCCTCGCTCGAGAAGCCGGCGACGAGACCGCCGAGGTGGTCGCGCAAGCGCGCACCCGCACGGTCCTCATGGTAGCGATCGTGCAGGACCAGCGCCCGCTTGCCCCCGAGCGCCTCGACCTCGGCGGGAACCTGCGCGAGCGTACCGAAGCCGAAGACGATGCGGCCCGGAAGCGACGTGTACGCGAAGGGGTCCATGTGGGTCGCGCGCCTATCTGCCCTCGAACGCGATGACGGGCGGCTCGATGTCGGCATCGAACGCCTTGGCGGTGTTGAGGAATCCGCGACGCGCGTCTTCGGTGTCGAACAGATCCATCGATACGTCGAGCATGACGACGTCCGCCGCCGCGACGCCACCGCCCGACCAGGCCTTGAGCAGCGTCCGCGTGGCGGCGTAGGACCGCGTGGGACCTGCGGCCAATGTCCGCACCAGCGCGTCGGCGGCGCCGTTCAGATCTGCTGCCGCGGCGACGTGCGTCGCAATGCCGAGCGCGCCCGCGTCGGCTCCGCTGATCGGCTCGCCCAGCATCGAATAGCGCGATGCCCGGCCCCGGCCGACGCGCTCGGCGAGACGTTGCAGTGCGCCCGCGATGGGCAGCATGCCTGTCGTCACCTCGACACAGCGAAACACCGCGTCTTCCGCTGCAACGATGAAATCGCAGGCGAGCGCAAGCTCGAATCCGCCGCCGAAGGCGGCACCCTGCACCACCGCGACCGTGGGCGCGCGCAGCGCCTCAATCGCGCGATAGGATGTATTGACCTCCGCGACGAAGGTGCGAAACCAGTTCACATCCTTGCCCGGCCAATCACGGACCTCGCCGCCGAGGCTGAAATTCGGACCCTCGGCGCGGACGACGAGCACGCGGATGTCGCTCTCGCTCGCCTCGTGCACCGCGTCGCGCAGGGCGACGGGATAAACCGCATCGATGCGGTTGTAGGGCGCATTGGCGAGCATGATGCTGCCGACTGAACCGCTGCGCTCGAAACGGATGGTCTTCGATTTCGCAACCATGGGGCGCCTCTTACGTCTCGACCGGTTCGGGAATGATCGGCAGCAGCAGGTGCGACGGTCGCTCGGCGTCGCGATAGATCTTGTGGGTCACGGTCTTGCTGCTGCAGACGTGATAGGGGATGTATTCGACGCCGGTCATCGCGCCGGTCCCGTTGGGCGCATCCATGCTGGTGATATCCAGGCAGATGCGGTGACCCACCTTGAACTGGTTCGCGGTCGCGAGGATGAGGATCTGGAATTCGACGACCTCTCCCGGGACGACCGGCGCGATGGCCTCGCGCGTCAGCTTGTGGAACGGCGCCCCCGGCTTTGAACGCTTGTGGTCGAGCGCCCGATACGACGCCTTGAGCCAGCCCCGGGTCAGCTCACGCTCCGGGAGGTCATCTGGCACGTCGCGCTCGCCATCGCGCGCGGTACGTACCGAGACGTCGGGGCCGACGTCCTTGAGGATGACGATCCAGTTGGTGTCGTCCTGGTCGATCGCAGCATACAGGGTGAGCGCGATCGGTCCGACCACGGTCACATCGTGGGGCAGCGGATCAGTCAAGTAGCGCAGCCGCTCGATCCGGGCCGTCTTGGTCAGCGGCATCTGGGTGAAAACGTCGGGCTCGCGTGCCGAGGCGCCGACCTCCCCGCGCGGCCGCGGCGGGTCTGTCGTCAGCGACTCCCATTGCGAAAGGAAGTACTTGGTCCACCGCGTCTCGGGGACCGGCCAGTCCGCGGCGCTGCGCCATTCATTGGCGCCCATCAGCCAGTAGCGCACCGGCCGCTCGTCCATGATGCCGGTGTTCTTTCCCTTCAGCCAATGGTCGTACCACCGGATGATCTCGTCGTGAAACTGGTGGAAAGGCCGCTCGAGATGGGCCGGGCCGTTGAAGAGGAGCTTCTTCGGCTGGTCGATGTTCTGGAAGTAGTGTTGCGCTCCGAGCCAGTGGAGCTTGTACGTGTAGGCATAAGCGCCCGAGCCCGTATAGAAGGGGATCTTGATCTTCTTGAAAGTCGCTTCCGTGCGTTCGACGGTCCCCTCTGCTTCCCAGGGATTGGTGAGCATGTGGTACACGACGAACGTGCGCTGACCCTTCTGGGTGAGAATGTTGTAGAGGTTGATGTATTGCTTGAAGTCGGGATTGTTCATTGCGGCGCGCCACAGCTGCTCCTGCTCGGCAGGGAGCGCGCCGGGGCAATCGCGCGATTCGTGGACGGTGCTGAACACGTCGAGCAGGTAGGGAAAGGTGTGAAGCACGCCGCCCGGGGTGAAGTCGCGAAACCCGAACATGCCGCCGTAGGCGCTGCACGCATCGTAGGGAAAGATTGCCTTGAGCGCGGGATGGCCCTGCGCCGCCGCGCGCCACTGCTCGCCGGCATAGCCTGAGATGCCGATCATCCCGACCTTGCCGTCTGACCAGGGCTGGCGCGTGATCCAGTCGATCACGTCATAGTGGTCACTATCCTCCTCGCCGTAGTGCCCCTCTGACTTGGCGGTGCCGCGAGCCTGGGCGACGACATGGACGTAGCCGTTGGCTACCAGGCGGCGGGTATCGCCCGCCTCGATCGGGCCGAACCACAGCGGCGCATGCGCCGGCTGCGGCGGCAGGACGTCGGCGATGTCGGGCCCCTGAAGATCCTTGTTGTGCAGGGCGCACGCATAGAGCGTGGGGTAACTGCCCGCTTCATCCGG
>DATAPS010000568.1:0-4021 GCA_036265085.1 Acetobacteraceae bacterium
CGCCCTGCTCGCGCATGAGGGCGTGTATCGGCGCCTGTTCGAACGGCAGGCGATGGCGATGACGGCGTCGATCTCCTGATCAGCGAAGGTGGCGACGGGCTCGCGGGTCGTCTGCGGTGTAGCCGCACCCGTGTGCCGATAGTGTCCCGCGAGCGTTCTTGACTTCAGGCGCAGCCGCCCCGTACGAGTCGCATCGCAACAAGAACAACTTCAGGAGAGGATAACATGCGAGCCGAAAACAGCAGCAAGCGCGCACTCCCGTCCCTGGCCGCGGCGGCGGCCCTGCTGTTCGCGGCAGGCGGCGCGCAGGCCCAGCAGCCGAAATCGCTGATGGATCAGATCCTCGACCGCAAGGAGCTGCGGATCGGGGTCGAGCTGAAATATCCGCCGATCATGTATCGCGACCCGAGCGGGAACCCGGTCGGTTTCGAAGTCGATCTGGCGCGGCAGATGTGCGACACGCTGAAGGCGAAGTGCACGTTCGTCGACGTCGAGTTTCCGGCTCTCATCCCGGCGCTCGAAGCCGGCAAGATCGACATCATCGTCGCGCAGATGGCACTGACCCCCGCGCGCGCGATGGTCGTCGATTTTTGCAAGCCGTTCGAGGCGACCGGCGACGTCGTCATCGTGCCGCCGAAGTCGCCTCTGCCGGAAGACGCGACCGCGGATCAGGTGGTGCAGGCGCTGAATACGCCGGAGACGAGGATCGCGACGCAACTCTCGACGGTCGAATCGCAGATCCGGAGCAGCCTGTTCGCCAAGGCCCAGTCGGTCGACGTGACCGGGCCGCTAGACGCGTTCCTGCAGGTCGCGACCGGTCGCGCGAACGCCACACTCTCGGACGATGTCAGCGCGCTCACCTATCTGAAGGAGCATCCCGGCTCCGTCAAAGTGCTGCTGGACGGCCGGCACAAGCCCTATCTCCGCAACTTCCCCTCGGGCGGCGGCGTGCTGCGGGGAAACGGCGCGTTCTGCCGTTGGGTGGACGTATTGGTGCAAGACTGGATCAATTCCGGCCAGTATCGCGCCACCTACCTCAAGGACGTCGGCTGGGAGCCGCCGCTCACCGAACTCAATCAGGCCCGCGGCGGTTACTGAGGGCATAACTACGGGCCCGTACCCGCTCGCCGGGACAAAGTGGGCTAAGGGGGGCGCGGCTGCCGAAAATGGCGACCTACACCTTCCGCTGGGGTGCGCTCGTCCCCTACCTTCCGATGTTCGCGAGCGGGCTGCTGGTGACGATCGAGGTTTCGGTCGCCTCGGAAGCGCTCGCGATCGTGATCGGGCTGGTCGCCGGTGTCGCTCGCGTCTCCGCCCTGCGCGTACCGCGCACGATCGCGACCGGCTACATCGACTTCTTCCGCGGTGTGCCGCTGCTCGTCACCCTCGTGTGGCTCTACTACGGCGTCGCTCTGCTGCTCGGCATCGACATCTCGGCCTTCGCCGCGGGGATCACGGGCCTCGGCGTCACCTACGGCGCGTTTCTCGCCGAGGTCTTCCGTTCCGGCATCGAGGCCATCCCGAAAGGCCAGATCGAGGCCGCGACTTCGCTCGGCCTGACTCGCGTCCAGACGATGCGGCACATCATCCTGCCGCAGGCGCTGCGCATCGTCTTCCCTCCGCTCGCCAACAGCTTCATCGGGATGCTGAAGGATTCCTCGCTCGTCGCGATCCTCTCGGTGACCGACCTGATGCGCGTCGGCATGATCGTCGCGGCGGACACGTTCCGTGCGTTCGAGGCCTACACCTTCATCGCGGTGGTCTATTACGCGTTGACGCTGTTGACCGCGCGCATCGTCTCCCGCCTGGAACGCCGCTTCGCGGTGCCACGGTGACCGCGCTCACGCGACCCTGAACCGCTCGAGCGCATCGCGGTCGAGGTCAACGCCGAGCCCCGGCCGGGTGGGCTTGTGTACCAGCCCGTCCGCGAAGGTGAATCCGTCGGATGCCAGCTCCTTGCGCAGGACCGAGGTGCAGAGGACGGGCGGGAGATACTCGATGAAGCGGCAGTTCGCGTTGGCGAAGGCGAGATGCGCGGTCGCCGTGACCGACACGCCCGTCTTCCAGCAGTGCGGCACGATCAGCTTGGCGTGCTGCCGCGCCATGTCGCAGACCGCCATCGCCTCGCCGAAGCCGCCGACCCGTCCGACATCGGGCTGCAGCACGTCGAGCGCGTCGTGCGCGAGGAAGTCGGCGAACTCGTGGCGCGTCGCCTGCCACTCGCCCGCGGCGATCCGCATCGGCGCTGCCGCCCGCAGCTTCGCGTATTCGCCGATACGGTCGATCCAGATCGGCGTCTCGAGGAAGAAGACGTCGAACCCGGCCCAGTCCCGGACGGTGCGCAGCGCGGTGTCCGCGTCGGGCCACATGTATTGCACGTCGACCATCAGCGCGACGTCGGATCCGAGCGTCTTGCGCACCGCCTCGACCGTGAGCGTGTGTTTGTCGTAGCTTTCGTGCATCCCGTGATGCGCGTAGGGACCGTTCATCGTCACTTCCGCCTTCACCGCCCGGAATCCGAGGGCCTTCGCGCGCTCCGCCCAGGCGCAGAGGGAATCCCGGTACTCCTCCCACCGCTCGCCATCCGGCTGGAGCGATGCGTATGGCGTGACGGTCTCCTGCTGGGCGCCGCCGAGGAGCTCGAAGACCGGCTTGCCCTCCGCCTGCCCCTTGATGTCCCACAGCGCCATCTCGACGGCGCCGAGCGCATGCACCAGCGCGCCGCGCCGCCCGTTCATCGCGGTGCCGACATAGAGCCGATGCCAGAGTTCCTCTATCGAACGGGGATCCGCGCCGATCAGCATGTCGCGTACGCCGAGCCCCATCGTGTGCGTCCCGGGCGCCTCGATGCATGCCCGCGCGATCCACGGGTTCACGTCGGACTCGCCGATGCCCTCGATCCCCTCGTCGGTACGGATCACGACGACGAAGCTGTCCTGCGCGGACGAGGTGTCCGCCGTGTTGACGTCGGGGGCCAGCAGGACGTGGCACGCGATATCGGTGATCTGCATCTCTCGACAACCCGGGACGCGGCGCCACGGCAGTGTAGGCGCGCGGTGCGGCGGCGGAAATGACGGCGGAGGGTTCGCCGGCGCGGCTATGAATTGGCCGGCGCGGTCGTTACACCGGCCATACCTCGCCGCTGGGAGCGCCTTGCATGCCCGACCGTCCCCGCCCCGTCACGCTCGTCATCCTCGACGGCTGGGGCTGGCGCGAGGAAGCGACCGATAACGGGGTGAAACAGGCGAAGACGCCGAATTTCGACCGGCTGTGGCGCGACAATCCGCATGCGCTGCTGCGCGCGTGCGGCCTCGATGTCGGCCTCCCCGAAGGTCAGATGGGCAACTCCGAAGTCGGGCACATCAACATCGGCGCCGGCCGCGTGGTGATGCAGGAGCTGCCGCGCATCGACGCCGCGGTGAAGGACGGCAGTCTCGCCCATCTGCCGGCGCTGACAGACCTGATCGGCAAGCTCCGATCGTCCGGCGGAACCTGCCACCTGATGGGCCTCGTCTCGCCGGGGGGCGTGCATTCGCACCAGGACCACGCGGCGGCGTTGGGGCGCGCCGTGGCGGCGACGGGTGTTCCGGTCGCGGTCCATGCGTTCCTTGACGGCCGCGACACGCCGCCCCGATCCGCGCAGGACTACGTTGGTCGGCTGCAGCGCGCGTTGCCCGAGCGGGTGCGGATCGCGACCGCGTCGGGGCGCTACTATGCGATGGACCGGGACAAGCGGTGGGACCGCGTCGCGCGCGCCTATGGTGCGCTCGTCGACGCGCAGGGATTGCGCTTCGCCGACGCGGCGAGCCTGATCGATGATGCCTACAGCAAGGGCGTCACCGACGAGTTCGTGGTGCCCGGCGTTATCGGCGACTATCAGGGGATGCGGGACGGCGACGGCGTGCTCTGCTTCAATTTCCGCGCCGACCGGGTGCGCGAGATTCTCGGCGCCATGCTGGAGCCGGATTTCGCCGGCTTTGCGCGCAAGCGCACCGTTGCCTTCGCGGCCGCGGTCGGGATG
>DATAPS010000569.1:0-17549 GCA_036265085.1 Acetobacteraceae bacterium
GCCGGAGTTGGATTCATCGTGCTGGTGGTGGTCGCGTCAATTGCGATCGGCGAACCGATCAACTCGAAATTTCGTCGGCTGCCCGAAGGTCAGATGCCGGAACGGGCTGAACACTATCGGACCCTTTGGCGGCGTTTCCACGCGGCGAGAAATCTCGCGGCGCTCGCAGCGCTCGCCTGCCTCGCGGCCGCGGTGGTAGCCTAGTCTGCTGACGGGACGGAGTGATGCTCGTGCGTGATACACCAGTCGCCGTTGATCTTCCGCAGTCCGATTGTCAGCCGGAACGAAAATCCGCCTTCTTCCAGAGGGCCGCTGAACGTGCTGGAGCCGCACCGCATGATCGCGAAGGCGAAGGCGACATCGTCGCCGGCGGTGATTGCAAGCTCCTCGATGTCGAACACTTGTGACGGCTGGTGGTACCTGAAGAACAGATCCCACGTTTTCTTGTACTCGGCCATTCCTCTCGACTGCACCGGGGGCGGAGTCAGATCAGGAGGAACGAGATCGATTCGTCGCTATTCGCATCCTGAACAGTCACGATCCGCCGTTGCCGGCCCCGGAAAGCCCGGCAACGGCGGATCGGAACCCGCGACGAACGGCTGACGTAGCAGAGTTAGTGATAAATGATCTCGACGCGCCGGTTCTGCGGTTCGCGCACGCCGGGACCGGTCTGCACGAGCAGGCGCGTGTCGCCGTAGCCGTGCAGATCCATCACGTTCCGCGGCACGCCGTCTCGCGCGAGCTCCGCTGCCACGGCCTCCGCGCGACGCACCGACAGGCGCTGGTTGTAGGCTGCGGTGCCCGACGTGTCGGTATAGCCGTTCACCTCGATGCGCGTGACCTGAACCCGCGTGTAGTTCTGCGCCGCTTCGGAGATCACCTGGCGCGCGCGGGCGGTCAGGTCCGCGCGATCCCAGTCGAAGAAGACGAGATAGCTGCGCGCAGGCGCGGGTGCCGGAGCGGGCGGTGGGGCGGCGGGCGTCGGCGGCGGGGCTGGAACATTGAAGGCGTAGCGGAGCCCGATCAGCACGCTGTGGTTGAGGTCGTTGCCAACCTTGGTGCGCGGCCCCGAAGTTCCGGTCGGCGCGAAGAACTGCGTCTTGAACTTCTGATCGTCCGGGATGCTGTAGAACCGGTACTCCGCTGTGAGCGAAAGGCCGGGGAGCCCGAGGCTCGGCAGGAAGGAAGCGACGGGGAATGACGCACCGGCGATGGCCTGATACGCGAACGTGTCGGTGCTGTTATTGATCCGGAAGCCCGTCTGCACCGGCGCACCCTGCGAGAGCGCGCCGATCCCGTTCCACTGGTCGTGCGCGTAGCCGATACCGACGCCGACGTAAGGATACATGAAGTTGATGCCGTAGCCCGTCAGGTCGAAGTCGTAATAGCCGTTCACCATCGCGCCATATGTCTGTTGCGACCCGCTGGCGATGGTCCCGTAGCCGCCGACCGAACGGCCGTTGTTCCAACGGAAATTGCCCTCGATTTCCGCGCGAAACCCATTGCCGAATCCCCAGCCGACGCTCGCGACGCCGACGGCACCGGTGTCGAACTTCGGATTGGATCCCGCGAGCGCTGTCGTGCCGTTGGGAAACTGTACGCCCTTGATGACCTCGTTCTGAAGGAAGTTGGCGCCAGCGCCGGCGCCGACATAGAGCCCGGTTACCGGTTGCGCGACGGCGAGCGACGGCGTCGCGATGATCGTTCCCAGGAGCATCAGATTTCGTATGCGCATGCGACATCCCCCTGTGCGGCCCTGCCGCGCCAAACCGACGTGCCGGGCGCGTGGCCAGGAACAACGGATCAGCTGGTAGGTTGCTGGTCTCTCACGCGAAAACCAGGGCTGTTACACGAAAGGCGCAGCTGATCGCGGCAACGCGAAGAAGATTACCGGCGTGTCACAGGGGAGACAGAAAGACGGTTACATTCAAGCGTAGTTGATCATGATCGTTTTCTTGTGCATGAAGTGCTCCTGCATCGCCTCGAGGCTGGCTTCCTTTCCGAGGCCGGAACTCTTTACTCCACCGTAAGACAAATTCGCTTGCACCACGAGATTTTGATTGATCTGAACCAGCCCGGCTTCGAGCCGGTGCGCGAGGTCCAACCCGACCTTCAGGTTGTTGGTCCAGAGCGACGCCGCGAGCCCGTATTCGCTGTCGTTGGCCGCGGCCAGCACCGTCTCGGCATCGTCGAACGGAAACACGCAGGTGACCGGGCCGAAGATCTCCTCCTGCACCAGCCGCGAGCTGTTCGGCAGGCCGGTGAAGATGTGCGGCTGCAGAAACAGCCCCTTCTTCAGCGCCGGATCGTCGGGCAGCTTCGAGCATGCACGCGCGTTGGCGCCTGCTGTCGCGCGCCCTTCCGCGATGAACGCCTGCACCTTGTCGAACTGGCCGTGGCTGATGATGGTGCCGATGTCGGTCTTCTCGTCGAGCGGGTCGCCCATCGTCATTGCATCGACGCGCGCCGCCAGCGCATCCACGAAACGATCGAAGATCGGCCGCTCCACATAGATCCGGCTCGCCGCGGTGCAGCTCTGGCCTTGGCGGGTGAAGCGCATCGATGTGATCGCGCCGGTCACCGTCTTCTCAAAATCGCAGTCCGCGAAGACGAGCATCGGGCTCTTGCCGCCGAGCTCCAGCGTCACCGGAACCAGCTTTTCCGCCGCGGCCTTCGCCACGATCCGGCCGACTTCGACGCTGCCGGTGAACGTGACCTTGCGCACCTTCGGATGCGCCACCAGCGGCGCGCCGCACTCGGGGCCGAACCCGGACAGCATGTTGAAGCAGCCGGGTGGCAGCACGCGATTCATCAGCTCGCAGATGCGCAGGACGGCGAGCGGCGCTTCCTCTGCCGACTTCACGACGACCGTGTTACCTGCAACCAGCGCGGGCGCGATCTTCAGCGCCATCAGCAGCATCGGCACGTTCCATGGAATGATGGCGCCGACGACGCCGAGCGGCTCGCGCACCGTCACGCTCAACACGTTCGGCGCGAAGGGCACGCTTTCGCCCTTCAGCTCGCTGCCGAGACCGCCGAAGAATTCCAGGATGTCGGCGACCGTGTTCGCTTCGACGCGGCTTTCCGTGCGAAGCGCCTTGCCGGTCTCGAGCGCGATCAGCCGGGCAAGTTCCTCCACATGCGTGCGGATGATCGCGGCGCATTGCGCCACGAGCGCGCCGCGCTTGCGGGCCGGCACCTTCGCCCATTCTCGCTGCGCACGCGCCGCATCGGCGACCGCCGCATCGACATCGGCGGCATCGCCGTCCGCCGCCGCCGCGACCTGTTTGCCGGTCGCGGGATTGACGACAGGGAACGTCTTGCCGGAGCGGGCGGGGACGAGCCGGCCGCCGATCAGATGCGCACCCGAGAGGGCGCGGGCAAGCGCCTTCTCGTCGAGCGTGGGATCAGCGGGCGTCGCCGCCCCGGCGGGTTGATCGAGCATGGCGCATCGTTCCCTCTGGCTCTTCCGGCGAAACGGCAAGCCGGCTAAGCCGGGAACATGATCACAGACGTTCCCGCGAACAAGGCGACCGCATGAGCACGTCCGCACCGACGGGGCCTCTGGCGGGTCTGCGCGTGCTCGACCTGACCCGCGTGCTGGCCGGCCCGACCTGCACCCAGATGCTGGGCGACCTCGGCGCGGAGGTCATCAAGATCGAGAAGCCGGGATCGGGCGACGACACCCGGGGTTTCGCGCCTCCGACGATGCCGGGGACCCAGGAGAGCGCCTATTTCGTTGGTGTGAACCGCAACAAGAAGTCGGTGACGCTCGATATCGCCACACCGGCCGGTCAGGCGCTCGCGAAGAAGCTGCTGGCCCGCTGCGACATCCTGGCCGAGAATTTCAAGGTCGGCGCGCTCGCGAAATACGGCCTCGGCTACGAGCAGCTGCACGCGGTATTCCCCGGCCTGATCTATTGCTCGATCACCGGTTTCGGGCAGACCGGGCCGTATGCCCCGCGCCCTGGCTACGACAGCCTGATCCAGGCGATGGGCGGTGTGATGAGCCTCACCGGCGAGCCGGACGGACTGCCGCAGAAGGTCGGCGTTCCTGTTGCGGACCTGTTTGCCGGCCTCTACGGGTGCATCGGCATCCTGGCAGCGCTGCGGCATCGCGAGCGGACGGGGCAGGGGCAGCAGATCGACATCGGCATGCTCGACGCTCACGTCGCCTGGCTCGCCAACCAGGGCATGAACTATCTCGCGACGGGCCAGAACCCGCCGCGGCTGGGCAACCAGCATCCGAATATCGTGCCCTATCAGGTCGTCCCGACCGCGGATGGGTTCATGGTGCTGTCGATCGGCAACGACCCGACCTTCGCCCGCTTCTGCGAAAACTTCGGCCTCACGCATCTGCTCGCCGACGAACGCTTCGCGACCAACGCCGCGCGAGTCACCAACCGGCAGCTCGTCACCGACACGCTGACGCCGGTGATGCAGCAGCACCCGACGGGGTGGTGGGTCGAGCGGCTGGAAGCGCTGAAGATCGGCTGCGGGCCGATCAACACGCTCGCGGAGGTGTTCGCCGATCCGCAGGTCGAGGCGCGTGGGGTCCGCGTAAAGATGTCGCACGCGACCGCGCCTGACGGGGTCACGGTGATCGCGAACCCCGTGCGCCTGTCCGAAACCCCGCCCGATTATCGCATTCCCCCGCCAACGCTCGGCGAGCACACGGACTCTGTGCTGCGCGAGCTGATCGGCCTCTCGCCGCAGGACCTGTCGTCGCTGCGCGCCGACCGAGTGATCTGACCAGACAGACAAGAGCGAAAGGAAGAAGGCGATGGCCGAAGAGTGGGTTCGGGTGGCGTCGGCGAGCGAGATTGGTGCGGGCGAAATGCTCGGGGTCGACGCGGGCGGCAAGAGCGTCGCGGTCTATCACCTCGAGGACGACACCTGGTGCGCGACCGACAACGTCTGCACCCATGCCTTCGCCATGCTGACGGACGGCTGGCTGGAGGACGGAATCATCGAGTGCCCGCTCCACGCCGGGCGCTTCGACTGCAAGACGGGCAAGGGTCTCAGCGAGCCGATCGAGGAGGATCTGCGGACCTATCCGGTCAAGGTCGAGGGCGACGACGTCATGGTACAGGTGGGCTGACGATGGACCTTGACCGGCTGCAGATCGAACGCCACGTCGACCGCGTCCTGCGTCCTTGGCGCGATGCGGCGGTCCCCGGCATGAGCATCGGCGTGGTACGCGAGGGCGAACTCGTCGCGCACAGCAGCGCCGGTCTGGCGAGCCTGGAGCTCGGCGTCCCGATCGGGCCAGGCACGGCGTTCCGCATCGCTTCGGTGAGCAAGCAGTTCACCACGGCCGCGGTACTGATGCTCGCGTCGGAGGGGCGACTCGCCGTGGAGGATAACGCATCGGCGCATCTGCCGGAGCTGCCGGATGTGGGCCACCGGATCACGGTCGCGCATCTCATGCACAACACCAGCGGCATCCGCGACATGCTCGAGCTGATGCGTCAGGGTGGCGCGGATCTGGGTACGCCGGTAACGACGGCGCAGATCCTCGACGCGATCGGGCGGCAGCGCGGCCTCAATTTCGCGCCGGGGTCACGCTACCTCTACAGCAACAGCAACTTCCTCCTGCTCGGCCTGATCGTCGAGCGCATCACCGGCCAAAGCCTTCCCGCCTTCCTGCGCTCGCGCATTTTCGAGCCACTTGGCATGTCGATGACGCGCATGACGCCGAGCATCGCCGAAGTCGTGCCGGGTCTCGCGAACGGTTACCTGCCGGGCGACGCAGGCGGCTGGAAGCGAGCGACCCATGCGTTCCCGCTGGGCGGGGAGGGCGGTCTGGTGTCCTCGGTGGAGGACCTCGCGCTCTGGGCGCGTAACGCCGAAACTTGGCGGCTCGGCGGGGCCGAGCTGATCGCGGAGCTGGAGCACACCGCGCCCTTCACCAACGGCGCCCCGAACGGCTACGCGCGCGGGTTGCAGGTCGGCACGTATCGGGGCTTGCGCACGGTCAGCCATGGCGGCCTGTGGCCGGGCTACAAGACGCAGTTCCTGCGCGTGCCGGAGCGGCGCTTGGCGGTCATCGCGATTTCCAACAACGGCACGGCGGACCCTTATCACGCGGCACAGGACGTGCTGGACGCCCTGATCGAGGGCACGCCCGGAATCCGTCCGGTCCCGCCGGCGCCGACGGAGGAGGAGCTGCGGCGCTACGAGGGCCGGTGGATCGACCGCAGCAGCGGCTACACGGTCGATCTCGCGATCGAGAACGGGTGGCTCATCGGCAAGACCTGGGGCGTTCCGTTTCGCCTGCGCGCGACCGACGACGGCCGGCTGATTGCCAGCCGGGCTGCGCGGGATTTCGTCGCCAAGCGCGACGGCGAGCATCTGGAAGTCGAAACGGATGCCGGGGTACGGTCCTTGTTCACCCTCGCCCCCGCGATGCCGGCGCTCCCCCCCGACCTCCCCGGACGCTATGGCAGCGACGAGATGGCCGCGGTCTGGACGATCGAGGCGGAGCGGGACGGCGAGATGGCCGTCCGCGTCGATGGCCCGGTCGCGCGCGGCGCGACGATGCGGGTCCGTCCGGTGGACGGCGACTTCGTGCGGATCGCTGCGCAGCGTGCGTTGTTCGATGCGTGGATGGACGTACGCGTGCTGCGCGGCGCCGACCGCGGGATCACGGGGTTGCATGTCGACGGCGGGCGTGTCCGCAACGTGACGTTCATGCGCCTGGAGGATCCCGTTCGCGATCAGGCCGCGCAACGTCGGTATGAGCCGGCGCCCAGCTGATGTCCCGCACCTAGTCGAAGCCATAAAGTGTCGCGGGATTGTCGGCGAGGATGCGGCGCAGCAGGGCCGTATCCTCGTTGCATGCCTCGATGAGTAGCTTCAGCAGCCCGGCGTTGTCGATCGGCAGAAAGACGACCGGTTTCGGCGCGCCGGGCTCGTTCGGCCCGATATGCGGCCAATCGGTCCCCCACACGATGCGGGCCGGATTGGCGGCGATGAGCGCGCGCATCAGTGCGAGCCCGGCCGGGAACAGCGAAGCGTCGGCCACAACGCGCGTGGCGCCCGAGACCTTCACCCACACTTGCTCGCGCGTGAGCAGCGCGGCGAGTTCGCGCACGACCGGCTGATCGGCGCCGAGCGCGGCATCGGCCCCGCCCATGTGGTCGACGACCACCGGCGTGGCGAGGTTCTGCACGTCCGCGAGCATCGGCGCGAGAAGCGCCGGCCGCGCGTAGACCTGCACGTGCCACCCAAGCCGCGCCACCCGTGTCGCCGTCGCCTTAAGCAACGCACGCCCCCGCTCGGCCGTCGGGGCGGCGAGCGTCGCGAGGTTCAGCCGCACCCCACGTACGCCAAGCGCATGGAAGGCGTCGAGATCGGACTCCGGCGTCGTCTCGTCGATCACCGCGACGGCGCGAAGGGTCGGATCGCTCCTTCGAAGAACGTCGAGCATGCAGCGATTATCGACGCCGTAGGCGCTGGGCTGCACGATCACCACACGTTCAAGGCCGAGCGGGCGCGCCATCGCGCGATAGCTCTCAAACGTTGCCGGGCGCGGCGTGTAGGCGCGGACGGGGGCGGGCGGATAGACGTCCGGATCGCCGAAGACATGCATGTGGCAGTCGCATGCTCCGGCAGGCACGCGCACCGATACAGTGTCCGACATTTCTCACTCTCTCGTTGGACGCCCGTTCGCGGGTTTGGCGACCGCTACCGCAGCACATCTTCTTCCCGCGGTCTCCCTCCGAAGCACGTCACGCGCGCCCGTGCGGAATTTTAGCAAAGTTGTGCCTCTTGCGAGCAAGTCTCCGCCTGACGAGATCCGGTCCGTGGTTATGCTCGTTCGCGAAATGCGCGGCGAGCGCTGTCGACTTTTCGACCGCGCGTTCGCGTAGCACCCCGAACGTCGGCATCGCCATAGCGGCGCCACTCCGGCGCGAAGAGGCTCGACATGATCGAATCACACGTCATCGAAATATCCGGAACTTTCGCGGGCGCCGCCGTGCGCACGGCGAATGCCTACCGGTTCATCGCGGTGGATCCGCGCGTCGAAGACCTCGACCAGAGCGAATGGCCGTCGCTCGGCGAGGTTCACCGCATCGTCGGCCACTTGCTGACCACCGGAAGACTCCCCTCGCAGCCAGCACAAACTCTCTGACGGAGAACGACGATGGGTGACACCCAGACCCTGCACGCGACGCGCGTGCGCGACGTCCATGCCGATCTCAACTATCTCGCGCCGACGATCGAGCGTCCGCGCACCTACACCTACCCGGCGCCCGACGGGCAGCCGCAAAGCACCGTGCGCAGCACGCCGCATCGCGTGCTGATCCGCGACATGCGCGTGTTGAAGGAAGCGCCGCAGGTCGATCGCGAAGGCTTCGCGCTGCTGCACACGCCCACCGCCGTGCGCGACTTCTACGACGACGCCGAAATCCGCGCGGTCTACTATCCCGAAGTCGAGCGCGTGCTCGCCGCGGCGACCGGCGCGGCCCGCGTCGTGATTTTCGACCACACCGTCCGCCGCCGAACCCCCGGCCAGAACGAGGACCGGCAGCCGGGCGCGCCGCGGCAGCCTGTGCCGCGCGTGCATGTCGACCACACCGTCAAGTCCGGCCCGCAGCGCGTTCGCAACCTCCTGCCGGACGAGGCGGAGGAATTGCTGCGCGGCCGCGTGCAGGTAATCAATCTCTGGCGTCCCATCGTCGGCCCGCTGCGCGACGCCCCGCTCGCCGTCGCGGACGCACGCACGGTTCGGGACGACGATCTCGTCGCCTCCGACTTGATCTATCCCGATCGTGTCGGCGAAACCTACCAGGTCCGCTACAATCCCGCGCATGCTTGGTTCTACGCGCCCGACATGGAGCGCGATGAAGCGCTGCTGCTGAAATGCTATGACAGCCGCACCGATCGCGCCCGTTTCGCGCCGCACACGGCGTTCACCGACCCGAGTGCGGACGGCACGGAGCGTCCGCGCGAGAGCATCGAGATCCGCAGCTTCGTCTTCCACCCCGCCTGACCGAACCTCCGAGGAGCACGCGAACATGGCGCTCGACACGCTTCCAGCCGCGGCGGAATCCTGGCTTCGCATCGCTGAAACTCCGCCCGCGGACGCGCGAACCGACGCCATCTTCGCGGCGACCCAGGCGAAGCTCGGCTACATCCGGGGCCAGCAGCGCGCGCTGGCCCACCGGCCCGACATCCTTGCGGCGGTCGATGCGCTCGGGAATGCTGTGGTGCGTCCGCCGTCCGGCGAGTTGAGCCCACGAGAGCGCGAGCTGATGGCGCTCGTGGTGAGCGCCGAGAATCGTTGCGAGGCTTGCGTGTTCGCTCACGAAGCGGCGTTGCGCGGAATGGGGGGCGATGCGGAATGGGCGGCAGCGGTGGCGGTGAACTATCGTCGCGCGCACCTCTCCGTGCGGGAGCGTGCGCTCGCCGACTTCGCGATCAAGGTGACGCGCGCCCCGGCCGAAATCGAGCCGTCGGATCATCAGGAACTGCGCGCCGCCGGCGTTCCCGATATCGGCATTCTCGAGGCGACGGCCGTCGCCTGCTACTTCAACTTCACCAACCGGCTGAACAGCTCGCTCGGCATCCGTGCCAACCGCGAGGCGTATCAGGCGCATCGCTGAAGAAATAATGTCCCGCCAAGTTGGTTGCTGCTTCCACATCGGCGTGGCGGGCGCGACCGAAACCCGCAAGGAGATTGTCATTTCGAAATAGTGCCGCCATGCGCGCGAATGCGGGTGCGCCGCGCTAATCTGCGCGCATCGACCACAGCCAGGAGCGATGCCGATGCCCACGACGCGTATCGAAATCATCCCCTATCTGTTCTACAGCGACCTGCCCGCCGCCTTGGAGTGGCTGACCCGCGCGTTCGGCTTTGTTGAGAACATGCGAACGGGCACGCCAAGCGGCGGCCTGCATGCCGAGATGTCGATGGGCGGCCAGCGTATCATGATGGGTCAGCCCGTGAGCGCCGGGCACGCGCGCGTGGCCAGTCCGCGCACCGCCGGGACCGCGACGATGGGCGTGTTCCTCTATCTCGACGATGTGGACGCGCACCACGCCCGGGCCGCTGCTGCCGGCGCCGAGATCGAGCGCCCACCGCACGATGAATCCTATGGTCGAACATACACGGCCAGGGATCTCGACGGGCATCCCTGGTTCTTTACTACGCCCTCGCGCCAGCCCCGGCCACCGGAAGGCTGAGTAGGCCGAGCGCCAGCGGTCGATGCGCGTACGCCGCTGGTCCCCCAGCGGTCGCAAATTGCGCAGTGGCATCCTCCATGAGAAAAAAGCCCCGCCAAATCAAAGACTTGGCGGGGCGAGGATTAGGGAGGCTTCACGTCTGGGAGACGTTGGGGGTTCGAGACCCCCATTCCCGTCGCCATGGCGGCAGGAATTCTGGCAAGAGCAGGTGACAACGCCGCTCCGCCGTATTCGACGACATGAAGCCTATGGCGCAGGGAGCGATCGGGCCACCGGCTACCCTCCGAGGCTGCTATGCTGATCATGCATGGCAACGCACGGACGTGTGCATCCTCAGCGCTGTTGCAGCCGTTGCAGCAGGAAATCTCGGAAGACCGCGACGCGCTTGGAATTGCGCAATTCCTCCGGATAGACGAAGTACACGTCGACCTTCGGTGCCTTGATATCGGGCATAATACGGACGAAGCCGTTGCCCTCCTGTGCCATGTAATCGGGAAGTGCGGCGATCCCTACGTCGGACCGCACGGCCTCCAGCATGGCCTGCAGGCTATTCACCTCGAGCAACGGCCGGCGCGTCGTCCCGGAGCGGCGGCCGGCGTCGAGCAGCCAGTTGATGTCCGCGACCGGCGGCCGATAGTTGCCGAAGAGCACGAGCTTGTGGCTGTCGAGATCCTCGGCCCGCATCGGGGTTCCGTGCTTCTGCAGATATTGCGGCGACGCGACCACGTGCCATTCCATCGAAAGCAGATGCCGCTGAACGAGATCCGGCTGCTTCGGCGGGTGCATGCGGATTGCCACGTCCGCCTCGCGCATCGCGAGGTCGAGGTCGGTGTCGTCGAGCAGCAGCGTCATCGAGACGTCAGGATACAGATCGAGAAAGTCGTGCAGCCGCGGCGCGAGCCAGGCGACGCCGAAGCCGTTGGTCGTCGTCACCTTGAGTCGTCCGGCCGGCTTCTCCTTGCTCTCGGTCAGGAGCGCCTCGGTCATCGCGAGCTTCGCGAACACCTCGCGCACCGTGCGGTTCAGACTCTCGCCTTGCTCGGTGAGGATCAGTCCGCGCGCATGGCGGTGGAACAGCGGGACCTGAAGCGCCTCCTCGAGCGCCGAGATCTGCCGCGATACCGCGGACTGGCTCAGGTTGAGCGTGTCGCCCGCGTGGGTAAAGCTACCCGCCTCCGCCACCGCGTGGAACACGCGCAGCTTGTCCCAGTCCATTACCCCGGTCACCCCTGCCGCCCGGGGATTTCGCCCGGGTCGTGCCCTTACTCTGCCGCAAGCACCGATTCGGAGCTTAGTTCGGCAAGATACTTTTCGGCTTCCAGCGCCGCCATGCAACCGCTTCCGGCCGCTGTAACCGCCTGACGCCAAATTTTGTCCTGCACATCCCCCGCCGCGAACACGCCGGGGACGGAGGTCTGGGTCGAACCCGGGGCGGTCAGCACATAGCCCTCATCATCGAGCGCCAGATGCCCCTCGAAGATCTTGGTTGCCGGCGTATGCCCGATCGCGATGAACACGCCCTCAACCGCGAGCCGCGAGGTAACCCCGGTCCGCGTGTTCCGCAGCACGATGCCGTCGACCAGCGGCGGCGTGCCGGATGCCGTGATCTCCGCGACGACGCTGTCCCAGATCACGCTGATCTTCGGATTGGCGAACAGCCGGCGCTGGAGGATCTTCTCCGCCCGCAGGCTGCCGCGGCGATGAATCAGCGTCACATGGGCCGCGTGGTGGGTGAGGTAGAGCGCCTCCTCGACTGCGGTATTGCCGCCGCCGACCACCGCAACCCGCTTGCCCCGGAAGAAGAACCCGTCGCAGGTCGCGCAGGCCGAGACCCCGGCGCCCTGGAGACGCTGCTCCGAGTCGAGGCCGAGCCAGCGCGCTTGCGCGCCGGTCGCGATGATCACGGTGTCGGCGAGATAGACAGCCCCGGAATCGCAGACGGCGCGGAACGGGCCGGTCCGAAATTCCACTTCGGTCACCAGGTCGTAGACAATGTGCGTCCCGACATGCGCCGCCTGCGCCGTCATCTGCTCCATCAGCCACGGCCCCTGCACCGCCTGGGCGAAGCCGGGATAGTTCTCGACATCGGTGGTGATCGTGAGCTGCCCGCCCGGTTGCAGCCCGGCGATCAGCACCGGTTCGAGGCTAGCGCGCGCTGCGTAGATCGCGGCGGTATAGCCCGCCGGTCCGGCCCCGATGATCAGGACGCGGGTGCGGTGCGTGTCGGCCATGTCGGGCATCTCATGGAGTTGTGATGGTCACGCGACCATATCGGTCGTGCATTCGCCGAAACAAGAAAGTGCAGCCGGACGCGCTTGCCTGTCCCGCCGTGTGCAATATTATTTCGTCGCGACGCCAGCGCCGTGAATCTTCGGCCGGGGCCGCAGGGAGCGAACGCGGGCGCATGAAGCCTCAGATGACCGAACTGCCCGAGCTCGATGCGATCGACCGGCGCATCCTCGCCGAGCTGCAGACCGACGGCCGCATGACGAATGTCGAGCTGGCGCGCCGCGCCGGGATCTCGGCGCCGCCCTGCCTTCGCCGCGTGCGCCGGCTCGAGGAGGCGCGCGTGATCCGCGGCTATCACGCGGACAGCGACCCCCAGAAGCTCGGCTGGGAGATCACGCTGTTCGCCATCGTCGGGCTGGAGAGCCAGAAGGAAACGGTGCTGACTGGCTTCGAGCGGATGGTCGAAGGCTGGCCGGAGGTGCGCGAGTGCCACATGATCCGGGGCGGTGGCGATTTCCTGCTCAAGCTCGTCGCCCGCGACACCGCGCATGAGAATCAGCTGACCCAGCGGTTGACCGGTGCCGCGAATGTCAGCCGGGTGCAGACGCTGCAGACCATCCGCACCAGCCGCCACCTCTCGGGCGTGCCGCTCTGACCCGCCGCGCGGGCCTTGCACTCGCCGCCCTCGCGCTCCTCACCCTTCTCCGCCTCTCCGTCGCCGCGCTCACGCCGCTCTCCCCGGACGAGGCGTATTACTGGGTGTGGTCCCGTGCGCCGGCGCTTGGTTACTACGACCACCCACCGATGGTGGCGTGGTTCATCGCCGCCGGCACCGCGATCGCCGGCGATAGCCCGCTCGGCATTCGGCTTCTCGCCCCGGTCGTGGCGGCGCTCGGCTCGATTGTGCTCGTGCGGGCGGCGGATCGCCTGTTCCGGGTAGAACGGCCGGGACTTGCCGCGGCGGCGTTGCTGAACGCGACGCTCGCCTTCGGCGTGGGCGCGGTGACGATGACCCCGGACACACCCCTGCTGCTGTTCTGGACCCTCGCCATGGCGGCGCTCATGGCGGTAGCTGCGCACCGGCACGGGTGGCTCACGGCAGGCGCTGCGGCGGGGGCGGCGCTCGTATCGAAATATACCGCAGTCCTCTTCGGGGCCTCCGTGTTCGTCTGGTTGCTCACGGGTCGCGGACTGCGCGCGTGGCTCCTGCGATGGCAGCCTTGGGCCGCCGGCGGGATCGCGTCCGGGCTGTTTCTCCCGGTCCTATGGTGGAACGCGACGCATGGCTGGGTGAGCTTCGCAAAGCAGGGCGGACGCGTCGGCAATTTCGATCCCGGACGAGCGCTCCGTTTCCTCGGAGAACTTGGCGGCGGTCAGATCGGCCTCGCGACACCGGGCGTCGCGCTCCTGATGGTCGTGGGCATCGCCGCTTCCGTTCGGCGGGATCGCGCGCCAGCCCGTTCTCTGCTGGCGGCGCTGACAATCGTGCCTGCGATCGTTTTCGTCGAACACGCGACCGGCGATCGTGTGCAGGCGAACTGGCCGGCGGTGATCTACCCCGCCGCCGCGGTGGCGGCGGGGTTGCTCGGCGGCGTGTGGGCCCGGTTGCGGCCGCCATCCGTGGTCCTGGGTCTCGCCATCACGCTTCTGGTCTATCTGCAAGGCGTCGCCCAGCCGCTCGCCCTGCCGCGGCGGCTCGATCCCTCCCTGATGCGGCTCGGCGGCTGGCCTGCTCTCGCCGCCGCCGTCGCCGCGCGCGCCGGAACGGAAGGGGCGGCCTTCGTCGCCACCGACAATTACGGGCAGGCGGCGATCCTCGCCCGTCTGCTCCCGTCCGCCGTCCCGGTCCTCGGCGTCGAGCCGCGGTGGGCTTATTTCAACCTGCCCGACGCCGCGCCGCTGATCGCCGGGCGGGCGGGGCTGCTGATCCGCAGCGCGCGGCGGGCGGATCCTCCGGATACCGCCGACTGGGCCGCGATCACGCCCCTCGGCGAGCTGGTGCGGGCGCGCGATGGCGTGACGGCTGAGACGTATCGGCTCTATCATGTGACCGGCCGCGATCAGGCGCCCGAACCCATCGTCGTGCTGCCGCGGCCACGGTGACCCGGAGAGAGTGATGCAGCTCCCGACCCACGACGACGTGCTCGCCGCCCGCGTCCGCATCGCTGGCCGCATCACCCGGACCCCGATGCTCCGCCACCCCCTGCTCGACGAGATCGCCGGCGGCATCGTCCTGCTCAAGCCGGAACCGCTGCAGCGCACCGGCAGCTTCAAGCTGCGCGGGGCCACCAACGCCATCCTCCGCCTCGACGAGGCCGAACGCCGGCGCGGCGTGGTGACCCACTCGTCGGGCAATCACGGCCAAGCGACCGCCTGCGCCGCTGCCGCCGAAGGCATCGCCGTAACGGTGTTCATGCCTGCCGATGCGCCCCGCATCAAAATGGAGAGCACGCGGCGATGGGGCGCGGAGATCGTCACCTATGACCGCGCCCATGATGACCGCGCGGCGCTGACCCGGTCCTATGCTGAACGGACCGGCGCGGTCCTCGTGCCGCCTTTCGACCACGCGGACGTCATCGCCGGGCAAGGGACCTTGGCGCTCGAGCTCGCCGAGGATGCAGCGGCGGAGGGCTTCACCATGGACGCGCTGCTTGTCTGCACGGGCGGCGGCGGGCTGGTCGCCGGCTGCGCACTCGCGATGGAGGGAGCCTCGCCGGGCACACAGGTCTACGCGGTCGAGCCGGACGGCTGGGACGACACCGCCCGGTCCCTCGCCTCGGGCGCGCGCTTGCCCAACGCGCCGGGCGGGTCGACGCTGTGTGACGCGCTGTTGTCGAACATGCCGGGGGAGATCACCTTCGCCCTTAACCAGCCGCGCCTCTCGGGCGGCTTGGTCGTGACCGATGCGGAGGTTCTCGCCGCAATCGCCTTCGCGTTCAGCCATCTCAAACTCGTCGTCGAGCCTGGCGGCGCGGTTTGCCTCGCGGCTCTGCTGGCAGGAAAGTTCGCAGCGCAAGGACGCGTCGTGGGCGCCGTGATCAGCGGCGGGAACGTCGATCCTGCGGTGTTCGGGCGCGCCCTTGCCGCGTGACGGCGGCCGGCGTTAGCCGGACCTTAAGCGACGCGTCGCATCCTGCCCTCGTGCCGCCACGCGAAGCGGCAGGAGGCGAAGGTGGCCGGCAGGCGAGGCGAGAACAAACGGGGCGGTCCGATCGTGCTGAGGCGCGAGGAGTCGGCGCGCCCGGCGCATCACAGTGGCGCATGGAAGGTCGCCTACGCCGATTTCGTTACCGCCATGATGGCATTCTTTCTGCTCATGTGGCTGCTCAACGCGACGACCGAGGATCAGCGCCGGGGGCTTGCCGACTATTTCGCGCCAACCGCTGCGATGGCGCATCAGACCTCGGGCAGTGGCGCGCCGTTCGGCGGCCGCACCCCGTTCGACACCGGTACGCTCGTCTCTGACCGTGGCGCGATGGCGGTGCGGCAAGGCAAAGCGACAGCGATGGTCGCCCCTGACGATGCGGAATCCGAGAATTCGTCGCAGCTCGTCGCGCCCCGCCTCGTCGATGACGACGGCGATCCGGCATCCGCGCAGCTTGCCCGCGCCAACGCCGAGGGCATCGGCGGCCCCGGGGGCAGCACCTCTGCGAGCAATAGCAAACAGCCGGGACCGAACCCCGGCGGCGCGCACGACCCGCCGGCGCCGAAGAACGACGCAGCGTCTATGGGCAAAAACGCGGGAACAGAGCCTCAGCCCGCAGAGGCGGCGGCCACTGCCGCAAAGATCCAGGCCGCGAAGGCGGAGACCGCGGCCCTCGAGCGGGCTGCGGCCGAGATCCGCGAGGCGGTCCGCGAGGATCCTGTGCTGGCACAGCTGGCGCGCCAGCTCGCGATCGATATCACGCCCCAAGGGCTGCGGATCCAGCTGCTCGACGAGGACCGCCAGCCGATGTTTGCGACAGGCTCGGCGGTGATGACCGAGCGTGCGCGCGGGCTGGTCGTGAAAATCGCGCCGATCCTTGCGAAGCTGCCCGAACCGATTTCGGTCACCGGCCACACGGATGCGGAGCCCTATCGGGGCGGCGACAAAAGCAACTGGGATCTGTCGAGCGAGCGCGCGAACGCGACGCGCCGAGTGCTTGCGGAGAGCGGCATCCCCGATTTGCGGTTCCGCAGCGTCACCGGCGCCGCCGACCGGGACCTGCTGCTACCCGGGGATCCGCTCGCGGCCGCGAACCGGCGGATTGCGGTCGCGATATTGCGCGCAACGGCGCCGCCGGATGAAGAGAAGCCGGCACTTGGCAAGCAGCCGTAGGCCGGGGGGCGGCGATGCTGACCCTGGGAGGCCTCGCCTTCGCGCTCGTTTGCGTGTTCGGCAGTTACGTCGCGTCAGGCGGCAGTCTGGGGCCGTTAATGGAGGCGCTGCCGTTCGAACTGCTGACGATCGGGGGCGCCGCGATCGGGACATTCGTGATGTCGAACAGCATGCACGATGTCAAACACACACTCGCGGGTTTCGCGAAAATCATGAAGGGCGGTTGCTACAAAAAGTCGGACTACATCGAACTGCTTAGTCTACTGTTCTTCTTCGCCCGGCTTGCGAGCACGAAGGGCGCGATGGCGCTCGAGCCGCACATCGAGAAGCCCGACCAGAGTCCCGCTTTCCAGAAATTCCCCAAGCTGCTCGGCAACCGCTGGGTCAGCATGATGATCTGCGACTATCTGCGCATGATCGGCATGAACGCCGACGATCCTCATCAGACCGAGGACATCATGGCCCGCGAGCTCCGCAAGACGATGAACGAGGAGCTGCATGGCGCTCATGCGCTCCAGACGGTGGCGGACGGGCTCCCGGCGCTCGGCATCGTGGCGGCCGTGCTCGGCGTGGTGAAGACGATGTCGCACGTGAACGAGCCGCCTGCGGTGCTCGGCGCGATGATCGGTGGTGCGCTGGTCGGGACCTTCCTCGGGATCCTCCTCGCGTACGGGGTGGCTGGCCCTTGTGCTGCGCGGCTGAAAGGCATCATCGAGGAGGAGAGCCAGTATTGCGAGGTGATCCGGGCAGTCCTGGTCGCGCACCTGCACGGCAATGCGGCGCAGGTCTCGGTCGAGATCGGCCGTGGCAG
>DATAPS010000570.1:0-4957 GCA_036265085.1 Acetobacteraceae bacterium
GGTCACGAAGTCGCCGCCGAGGAACACGCGGGCGACGCCGGGGAGCGCGAACACCGCGGTCGCAAGCGGGCTGCGCACCGCCGATTCGGCCGTCGGGAAGTCGGCGGTCGCAGCGCCCATGACGTCGCGGCCCGGCAGGAACTTCAAGGTCGCGGGGTTGGGCGTGCCTTCCGTCTCGATGAACATGCTCTCGACCCTTAAAGCGGACCATCGCGGTCCCCATACCCGGCCTACATCGGCCGCGTCGGCCCGATTGGCAAGGGCAGAGGCCGCGGTTGTGGCATGCGGGGATGCGTCAGCCGGACCCGAGCAAGTCGTGGGCGCGAAGGCAGAGCGTGCGCCATGTGTCGTAAGGGCCCACGGATCCCACGAACCGGTCGATGCGACCGAGCGCCACGCGGTCGCCGATCATCTCGACGTGCCCGACCTGCGCCAGCGTGTCCGATCCAACGACGAACAGCAGCGGCGCCGGCCCGATCGCCCGGAACGAAGCGGCGAGACGCGCCTGCCCGCTCGCGTCGAACCGCGGGTCGAGTGTCGCGAACACGAAGATCCGTTCGCCCTCGCGGATGTCCTGCAGCAGCTTGCGCGCCATCAAGCGCCAGCGTGCGCAGCCGCGGCGGCGGAGCTGCTCCTCCTCCGCCGGATCGACGCACCGTTCGCCTGCAAAGGTGTGCGCACTCATGAACCGGTCATCGCGGAGTCGGTACTCGTTGACATGATCGAGCCAGACGAGCTGAGCGAAGCGCGGGTCGCCGAGCCCCTGAAACCGGGCGTCCAGCGCGGCGCGCAGCCGGTCCGGATCTGTACCGGCCCAGCGCAGGAGGCTCATCGGCTCGCCGCCGAAATGCCGCTGCACGAACCCGAATTCGCAGTCGGCGCCGAGGTTCTCGAAGGCCTCCATCAGGTGCGCGTCTGCATTCGCCGCTCGGCCGTCGGCATAGAACGGCATGCCGTGGCCTTCGACGACGAGCGTCACGTGCCCCGCCCCGTTGACGAATTTCGCGAGCGGAAGCGTCGCATCCCCATTCGTCCAGCGCAGCGGACCGGGCTCGACGTCGTGGAAGCCTTCGATCAGGTCCGGCGCGCCGAGCGGGATCCGCGCAGCGCCGTGGCCCCAATAGAGGCTCAGTCCGGTCACGCAGAACCCGAGCCGGCGGAAATCATCGTTGATGCCGAGGTGGGCCGGCACCCCGCTGCGCGAGACCATCCGCACCGCGGGCATCGGGAGTCGTAGCGGGAAGCGCAGCATGGCCCCGTCTTCGCTCGCCGCATCGATCCGGGTCGTGCCGACGACGAGATGCAGATCGTGGAGATTTCGTACTGTCATCGGATCGGGAATGGATATACGAACGTTCGGTGCAACGACGCAACTGACGATTATCGACGCAGTTATCCCGTTGTGCCGGGAAGTCCCGCCGGAGACGCCGATGCCTGCTACGTCCGCGATATTCACGCTGCTTGAAGCCTCTGCCGCGCGCGATCCTCGCGCACCAGCACTGGTCGGGCTGAACGCCAGCATCTCGTACGGTGCGATGCTTGCGCAGATCCGCCGGACGGCGCGCGCCATTGATGCTGTGGTTCCTGCAGCGGGAGCGATCGCGACGATCCTTCCGCACACGCCCCACGGCGTCGCGGCAACGTTGGGCGCCCTGGCATCGGGGCGGACCTGTATCGTGCTCGCCGCCGGGGATCCTCCCGAGCGCACGCTGCGCATCCTGGCCGATGCGCAGCCCGCAGCCGTGCTGCTCGACGGCGAGTCGGATCGCACGTCATCGTCCATCGCCGGCGCGCGCACCCTTTATTTTCAGGACGCGTTCGCCGCGCACGCGCCGGACGACTGGCGCCCGGAGCCGAGGCTTGCGGACGATGCACCGGCAGTCGTTCATTACACGTCCGGCAGTACCGGCGCGCCGCGCGGCATCGCATTGCCGCTCGACGCCGTCCTCTACCGTGCGCGAAGCTGCAACGAGATGCTCGCGCTCGGGCCTGGCAAGGCTCTGATGACGGTCAGCAACGCCGCGGCCAGCTCCGGATTCAGCTTCATTCTCGCCGCGACGCTCACCGGCGCCCGGTTGGCGCTCGCCGATCTGGGGCGTGAGGGCGCCGGCCCATTCCTCCGGCTGGCGACAGCCGAGCGTCCCGACGCGTTCGTCGCCCCAGCGCCGACCCTGCGGATGCTCGTACGTCTGCCGCAAGCGGCCGCCGCCTTCGCCAACGTCCGCATCATGCGGATCGGCGCCGCGGGGCTGCCAACGGCCGACCTGATCGCGTTCCGTGCAATGCTGCCGCGGGACTGCGCGATCGATCATACCTATGCCTCCACCGAGGCGAACGTGATCGCTGAATGGATCGTCCCGCCTGACGCCTGCCTCGACGAAGCCGCCGTGCCGATCGGATGGCCGCGCGCGCCGCACGAACTGGCGCTGCTCGACGCAAACGACGTGGAGGTTGCGCCGGGCGAGGTGGGCGAACTCGTCGTGACGAGCCCGGTCATCTCGCTTGGAGAATGGCAGGGAGGGCGACTCGTCCCGGGCCGTATGCGGCCTGCACATGGGCGGCCGGGCTGGCGCGTGTTTCGCACCGGCGACCTCATACGCCGCGGACAGGACGGCCTGCTCCGCTTCGTCGCGCGGGCCGATCGTCAGATCAAGATCAATGGACGGCGAATCGAGCCCGGCGAGATCGAGGCCGCCCTCCGCCGTTGCCCGGGTGTCACGGACGCGATCGTTGCGCCGGACGGCAATGGCGGCGGCCCTCCGTTGGCCGCGTTCGTCGCGGCGCCCGCGAAGCTCCATGCCGGCCTGATGGCGGAACTCCGGACGTCCCTTCGCGCGGCCCTGCCGCGTGGCCTGCAACACGTGCCGATCACGCTCGTCACCGCGTTTCCCGAGACGCGGCACGGGAAGATCGATCTCGCCAGCTTGCGTGCATCGCCTCGAGTCCAGCAGAAAGAGGGCGCCGCGTGAAAGCCTCGTTCCCGCTCCCCCGAAGTTCAGAGAGGGTCCTCAGCGAGACCGTGGGGATCGTTCGCGAAGTCTGCCGGGACGCGGGGTTGCGGCTCGACGCCGGCTCGCACCTCGATGAGATCGCGCCGCTCGACAGCCTCCGGCTCATGGAGACAGTCGCCGTGCTCGAGGACCGGTTCCGGGTCGAGGTAGAGACGAACGCACTCGGTCAGCTCGTCAGGATCGAGGATATCGTGGCGCTCATCCTACGCGCGCAGCCCGCTGGCTGATCAGTGCCGCAGCTGCGGATTGTCGAACACCGGATTGCGCCATCGCCACAACGCGTCTTCGAGCGAGCGGGCGAGATCGCGTTTCGCCTCTTCACCGAGCACGCGCCCGACCTCCTCCCGCCGCCCCGGCGCGATCAGCAACAGGCGCGAGATGCGGCTCGGCTTGTCCTCGAACACCACCTGAAGCCACGCCGCCGGAAGCATGACCTCTTCACGCGCACCCTTGGGCGAGGTGCGGCGGATCTGCAGGCCGGTCTGCGTTAGCAGAATCACCTCGCTTCCGCGCGCAGAGAGCGCGTTGATGCGGAACAGCACGGCCGCCAGTAGCAGCTCGATGCCGGTGAAGCCGGCCACCGGCCAGGCGCCCATCAGCACGAACGCAGTCGCATTGATGCCGCAGAGCGTCGCGATCGCGATCAGCAGCCGGTTGAGGGCGCGTCTCGACAGGCTCCGGTGCGGGACGATGACGGCTTCGAACACTGCCGTTTCGGAGGCCTGGGTCATCTGACGCAATATAGCCGATGGCCGCCGCTTGCCATCTCCGCTTGCAGCCGGGACAGTTCCGATATGGTGAGATCCCCGGATGCGCTGCCGGCCGCGAAGCCGCGTGCGCGCAAGACCAATACGATGACCCTGGCGGAGGTGCGCGCCTTCATGGGGGCGCTTGCTGCCGCAAACCCCGACCCGAAGAGCGACCTCAGCTACACCGATCCGTTCACCTTGCTCGTGGCGGTCGTGCTGTCCGCTCAGGCGACCGACGCATCGGTGAACAAGGCGACGGTGGGCCTGTTCGCCGAAGCGCCCACGCCCGCGGCGATGGCGAAGCTCGGCGTCGAGGGCGTCGCACGGCATATCCGCGCGATCGGCCTCTGGCAGGGCAAGGCGAAGAACGTGGTGGCCCTCTCGGAGAAGCTCGTTGCCGAGTACGCCGGCGAGGTGCCGCGTGATCGCGCGGCGCTCGAGGCGCTGCCCGGCGTCGGGCGGAAATCCGCGAACGTCGTGCTGAACGTCGCGTTCGGCGAGGCGGCGATGGCGGTCGACACGCACGTGTTCCGCGTCAGCAACCGCACGGGTCTCGCCCCCGGCGCCACACCCCGCGCGGTCGAGGATGCGTTGGTGAAGCGTCTTCCTCCCGACATGCTGCGGCTCGGCCATCACTGGCTGATCCTGCACGGGCGCTATTGCTGCAAAGCGCGGGCGCCGGAGTGCTGGCGCTGCGTCGGCGCGCCCTGGTGCAAATATCCGGAGAAGACGCCGGCGCCAGGTACCAAGCCGCAGAAGCAGCCGGCCGTCGCGAAGATCGCGCGGGCTACGGCAGAACCTTCCCGGGGTTCATCAGCCCGGCGGGGTCGAGCGCGTCCTTGATCCGGCGCATGACATCCAGTTCCGCCCCGCCGCGCCAGGACGGCATCATGTAGGGCTTGAGCTTGCCGACCCCGTGCTCGGCGGAGAAGCTGCCGTCGAGCGCGTGCACGACCTCACCAACCGCGTCCATGATCTCGTGGTCGCGGGCGAGGAAGGCCTGCGGGTCCATGCCCTCCGGCTGTTCCAAATTGAAGTGGATGTTACCGTCGCCCATGTGGCCGAACGCAACGACACGGATGCCCGGCATCAGCGCACGGCAGGCATCGGATGCGCGCCGAATGAGCTCCGGCACGGACGAGACCGGCACCGAAACGTCATTCTTGACGCTGGCTCCATCGCGCTTCTGCGCCTCGG
>DATAPS010000571.1:0-3624 GCA_036265085.1 Acetobacteraceae bacterium
GTAGCGAGCGTCGCGTTCCCTCGCGCAACGCCTGAGACCCTGATTGCTCCGCTTCGCGGCAAGGCGCCTCATCATCGCGGTCCCGGTGCTGGCGCTCGTTTCGCTGCTGTCCTTCGCCGTGATCTTCCTCATCCCCGGCGATCCCGCCTCCGCCTTCGTCGACGCGAGCGCCACGCCGCAGCAGCTCGCGCAGATCCGTCATCGTCTCGGCCTCGACGAGCCGTTCTACCTCCAGGCGATCGCCTGGTACGGCCGCGTCCTCCGCGGCGACCTCGGCCAATCCATTCTGCTGAACCGCAGCGTCACCGCCGCCATCATTGAGCGCCTGCCGGTCACGCTCTCCCTCACCTCCCTCGCGCTCGTCCTGGCCGCATGTCTCGGCATCGCCGCCGGCCTCGTTGCATCCGTCAAGCATCGAAGCTGGGCCGACCAGTCGATCATGGTGCTGGCCCTTCTCGGCCTCTCCATTCCCGAATTCTGGCTCGGGCTCGTGCTGATCTTCACCTTCGCCGTCCGGCTGCACTGGTTCCGCGCGGGCGACTACGTGCCGGTCACCGTCAGCCTGTCCGGCTGGTGGCAGGGAATGGCGCTGCCCGCCTTCACCCTCGCCGCTGTGCAGATCGGCTTCATCGCGCGGATGACGCGGTCGAGCATGCTGGAAGTGCTCAGCCAGGATTTCATCCGTACCGCCGAAGCGAAGGGTCTGCCGAAACGCCTCGTCGTCGGCCGCCACGGCCTGTCGAACGCGCTCGTGCCGATCCTCACCGTGCTCGGCATCGTCACCGGCTCGCTGCTCGGCGGCGCGGTCGTGATCGAGCAGGTGTTTTCGCTGCCCGGCGTCGGCCGCCTGGTGATCGGCGCCGTGCTCAGCCGCGACTTTCCGGTCATCCAGGGGACGCTGCTGTTCGTGGCCCTGATCTATCTGCTGATCAATCTCTGCGTCGATATGCTCTACGCCGCGGTGGACCCGCGTGTCCGTCTCCAGTAGTGCTGCGAGTCCGATCGCCCCCGTCGCACCGGCGGCGGTCAGTCCGGCGCGCGTCCGGCCGCCGCCGCTGCGCGCACTGCTGCGCAACCGCTCGTTCGTGATCGGCGCGGTCCTGCTGCTGATCATCGTGCTCGTGGCCGTGTTCGCGAATCAGATCGCGCCGTTCGATCCGCTGCGCAGCAACTTCCGCGTCCGCCTGCAACCGCCAAGCGCCGAGCATCTCTTCGGCACCGACCATTTTGGCCGCGATCTCTTCTCCCGCGTGGTGTTCGGTGGCCGCATCTCGCTCGTCATCGGGTTCTGCGTCGTCGTGGTCACCGGCATCGCAGGCACCACTATCGGCGCGCTCGCCGGCTATTTCGCCCGCCTCGACAATCCCCTCATGCGTCTGATGGACGCGCTGATGGCGTTCCCCGCGATCCTGCTCGCCATCGTCATCTCAGCGGTGCTCGGCGCGTCGATCGTCAACGTCATCATCGCGCTCAGCATCGCGACCAGCCCGCACACCGCGCGAATCGTCCGCGGTTCGGTGCTCGTGGTGCGCGAGATGGATTACGTCGAGGCGGCGCGCGCGATGGGGGCGGAGCACGCGCGCATCCTGTTCCGCCACGTCCTGGCCAACGCGCTCGCGCCGCTGATCGTGCGGCTCACCTACGTGTTCGCCATCGCGATCCTGGCGGAAGCGGTGCTGTCCTATATCGGCGTCGGCCCGCCGCCGCCCACGCCTACCTTCGGCAACATCATCGCCACCGAGCGCGACTTCATGGAGAATGCGCCCTGGACCATGATCTTCCCCGGCCTCGCCATCATCGCCTCCGTGCTCGGCCTGAACCTGCTCGGCGACGGTCTGCGGGATGTGCTCGATCCCCGGATGCGTGCGTGAAACTGTCGTGCCTCCTGAACGTTTCCCTGCCACTCAGGAGAGGACGAGACAAATGCGAGCCTTGACATTGGCCGCGGCCGCGGCCGCTTTGCTGGCGAGCGGCTCTGCCTTCGCCCAGCAGCGCACCGCTGGGGCGGGCGGGAACTGCGCGCACGTGCATCCCGTCCCCTGCTACACGTCGGACGGCAAGCCGATCGACCACGGCCCCTACACGCCGGAGGCCAACAGGGCCTATCAGGGCGGCGGCGTCATTCTGCAGGGGCCGCCTGGCGCGCCGGCGCCGAATCCCGGCAACCCGGCCAACCTGCCGCCGCGCAGCACGCCGTAAGGCCGAAGCCGGCCACGCTGGCCGTGAGAACGTAGGGCGGGGTCTCGATTCGCCGCATCGACACGGCACGGGTGGGTCGAGCCCCGCCCGACGCCCTCTTCTTCCTCATCCCCGCTTGCGGGAGCGCGACTGTCTTTCGGCTCAAGCGTGATCTGCGCGTCGGATTGTGTCGCGGCTCGTCCGGTCGCCTCAAGGCTGGCGGACATCGCGAAGAACCCTGTGACGGCGTTGTTTCGGGTTGGTTTTGGCCGCTGGTGAGGGCTGATGCGGTGCCGGCGGGCGGCGGATTCAGTTAGTTGCGCGTGACGGGCCGGCAATGGCCACTCCGGTACCCAGTTCGAAGAAGCATGTCTCAGGGTTGGACCGCGCCGAGGGTTTCATTCGCTCGGGGCCTTCTTGTCCTCGTCGGCAGACCATTGCGTCTCGACCTGGTCCATCTTCCGCGCCAGGTCCTCTGGCGTGAGAATACCCTTTTGGAACAGGATAATTTGTGAAGGCGACGATCCGGCGCTCGCAGTAGCTCAGCTTGCCGACCATCTCGGAGCCGAGGGCCTCGACCCGCGGCGTTTCTCTTCCGTGTTGATGATCTTGTGGAAGTCCAGTACGTCCGCGACGCGGGTGGCAGCGCTTGTCCCAGGGTTCCAGTTCCCGTCCATGCACCCGGAATGATGGTCGTCTCGTCGGTCTCTCATCGAGGGTTCGGCCGCGCGCTGCCGAACCACCTACTCCTCACCAGGGCCGGCCCGTCTCCCGCGACGGACCCGGCATCAGTGGATGCTATCCTCATGAAGCATCTCGAAGAGTTCGTGATTGTCGCGGTAGTCGACGCGGACACCGACGATCACCGGCCCCTGAGTGTCGAACGCCTTCTTCATGACGGGGGCGATGTCGTCGGGCTTGTCAATCCTGAGGCCCGTCGCGCCGAATGCCTCGGCATACTTGATGTAGTCGATCGGACCGAAATCAATCCCCGACGTGCGGCCATATTTCAGCTTCTCCTGGACGGCAACCATGTCGTACGTACCGTCGATCCAAACCATGTGGACGATATTCGCCCTGAGGCGCACGGCCGTCTCCAGTTCCATGGCGGAAAAGAGGAAGCCGCCATCGCCGGAGATCGAGAGGATCTTCTCCGCCGGCCGGACGATCGAGGCGGCGATGCCCCAGGGCAGGGCGACGCCCAGGGTCTGCTGGCCGTTCGAGATGAGGACCTGGCGCGGTCTGAAACTATAGAAGTGGCGCGCGATCCACAGGTGAAACGAGCCCATGTCCAGGCAGATCGTGATGTCGCTGCCGAGGAACTGCTGCAGTTCGTGGACGAGGCGCAATGGATGGATCGGCGTGCCGCCGCGAGCAGCCGATGCCGTGCTCAGCAGCTTGCGTTCGGCGCTGATCGTTGCGAGGAAACCCGAGGAGAGTGCCGAC
>DATAPS010000572.1:0-9703 GCA_036265085.1 Acetobacteraceae bacterium
AGCTTCTGGACGAGGGCATCGACTGGACGGCCTTCGCGCGAAAGGCGATCCGGCACGGCCTGGCAGGTTTGGCCGGCCACGTTCTGGCCCGGGCCGCGCCCGCCCGGGTGCCCGATGAGATCCTCGATGCATTGCGCACGAGCACCGAGCAGACACGCAGGAAGAACCGCGCGGTGCTCGAGGAGCTTGTCCGGTCGCTCGATGCCCTGGCGAAAATCGGGATCGAAGCGATTGCCTTCGGCAACCCTGTCCTCCGCGGCCAACGGCGTGCCGATCCGGGTCTCCGCCTGTTCCGGAGCCTGAACTTTCTCGTTCGCGACCCGGACATGGAGCGGGCGATCGTGGCATTGCGCGGCTTGGGGTATCAGCGCGGAAAGCACCTCACCGACGCGCAGCTCGACTTCATTCGCCGCCTCGAGGGCCACGAGGTGTTGTGGAAGCAGGCGCTCGGGATCGCCGCCGGCCTCCACACGCGGCTGACTTCCATGAATGCCGCACTCGCCATCGACGACGACGGTTTGCGGCGGCGGGCGCGAGGCACGGGCTTGAACGGCCGGATCCTGCCGACGCTGGCCCCGGAGGATGCGCTGCTCGTTCTCGCGATCCGCGACGACGGGCATCCGCGGCGGAGCCTCGGCTGGGCGTGGGACGTGGCGGATTTCATCCGCTCGAATCCGGACCTCGACTGGACGGCGGTGATCGAGCGCGCGCGGGCACAGCGTTGCCTGCGGATGTTGGTGTTCGCGACGTCGCAGGCGAGCACGTATCTGAACGCAGCCGTTCCAGATGCCATTTCGGCTTTGATTCGCGCCGACCGGGGCGTCGAACGGGCGGTGCTGCGCAACATCGCGCGCTGGCGAGCCGACGAGCCGGCCGGTTCGCCGAAGGACGAGACGCTCTCGGCGGAATGGCCGTTACTGCAGGATGGGCCGATGCGGCGGACCCGCTATGCAGCGCGCTTGCTGTTCCTCCCCGCCCCGAAGCATGTTGCCCGAATCCGGTTGCCGGACCGATTCGTCAGCCTGGCCGCATACGTTCCGGTCAAGATCGCCCATGACGTCGCGATCCTCCCGCTATGGCGGACCTATCGCCATCTGCGCACCCACGCCGCCCGACTGGGGGACGTGCTCGCCGGTTCCGAGCTGGCGGTCGTCGTCATGGCCACATCGGCCGAACGGCGCGCCGAACTGAGATCGCACCAAACGGCGCGCGCCGATGCAAAGCAGGCGTTGGCCGCTGATCCGGACGATTTGACGGCATGGCGCAGTCTGGGGGACGCGCTGCTTGGCCTCAAGCGCCACGCGCAGGCGATCGCCTGCTACGACAAGGTGTTGGCCGCCGCGCCGGAAAATCCGTTGCTATGGAGAAAGCGCGCCACCGCGATCGCAGCCGGCGGGAGGAAGACCGCCCGGCTCGCGATCGACGAGGGGACGCTCGATCCGCAGGACGCCAACGCGTGGGCGCGCCGCGCGGGCTTCCTGTCGGCCTCGTCGCGATTCGCCGAGGCGGCGGCGGCGAGCGATCGCGCGCTCGCGCTCGAGCCTACGCACCTCGTCGCGGCGCGCATCGGGATCCGATGCCGCATCGCCTGCTGCGACTGGTGCAGGCGCGAGGACGACGAGCGGCGGGTCGCCGAGGGGTTGCGGGCCGGCCTGAACATCATCACGCCGTTCAACCACCGGGCGATCTCCGATTCTGAGGCGGACAACCTGCTCGCCGCGCGGCTGTGGGCGAAGCGAACCGCGCAGCCGACGAGGCCGCTGTGGCGCGGCGAAGCCTATCGCCATGACCGGATTCGGCTGGCCTACCTGTGCGCCGAGTTCCACGACCACCCAACTGCGATTCACCTCGTGGGCGTCCTCGAGCATCACGACAAGGCACGGTTCGAGACCACCGCGATCTCGCTCGGTCCTGACAGCGCCGCCCAGCTACGCCGACGGATCGAAACCGCATGTGACCGCTTCATCGACGTACGGGCCCTGAACGACACCCGGATCGCGGCAATGATGCGCGAGATGGAGCTCGACATCGCCGTCGATCTCAACGGACAAGCCGGTGCGGGACGGCCCGGAATCCTCGCGTGTCGGCCGGCGCCCGTGCAGGTGACCTATCTCGGTAATGCGGGTACGACCGGGGCGCCGTTCATCGACTACTTCGTCGCAGACAGAACCGTCATCCCCGGCGGCAATGCGCGCCATTATTCCGAGAAGATCGCGTATCTCCCGCAATGCTACCAATGCAACGACTCTCGCCGTCATCTCCCGGCGGCCCCCCCGTCGCGCGCAGCGGCGGGACTGCCGGACAATGGCTTCGTCTATTGCTGCTTCAACAACAATTACAAGATTTCGCCGCCGGTTTTCGACGTCTGGATGCGACTGCTGAGCGCGTGTCCCGGCAGCGTGCTTTGGCTCCTGGCCGATGACCCGCATGCGATGCACAACCTGAGCCGCGAGGCTGCGGCGCGTGGCGTGGCGCCCGAGCGACTGGTGTTCGCGCTGCGTGCGCCCATCGACGGTCACCTCGCACGGCACGGGCTGGCCGACTTGTTCCTGGACACGCTTCCGACGAATGCGCACGCGACGGCCGCCGATGCGCTGTGGGTGGGCCTGCCGGTATTGACGTGCCTGGGCAACACCTTCGGCGGGCGCGTCGCCGCGAGCATGCTTCGCGCCGTCGAGCTGCCGGAACTGGTAACCGAATCCCTGACCGACTACGAGGCGCTGGCGCTGGCGCTGGCGCACGATCCGGCGCGGCTCGCCACCATCCGCACGAAGCTCGAGCGCAATCGCGCCACCACCCCTTTGTTCGACACGGCGCGCATCACGCGCGATCTCGAAGCTGCGTATACGGCGATGTGGCAGCGGCAGCAGGCGGGGTTGCCGCCCGCGACCTTTTGCGTGGACGGCTCTCCGCCGCCATAGGCCGGCGATTCGCGAGATCCTCGCGCGTCACCCCAGGCGCGCGAACATCATCCGCAGCCATGCCACCAGGTCGGCGAAGGCTTGCACCTCGATTTCGACGAGTTGCCGGAACACGCCGCCGTTGTCGAGCAGTCCCGCCTGAAGCAGCAGCGGGCCAATGATCAGCAGAACGACGACGATCGCCCCGATCAGCCTCAGCATCGGCTCATCCCCTTCCCACCTTCCCGTCCGTTCGCGCAGGCCAGCCGCGCAGCGTTCGGCGGCGCAACGGGTTGACCGCGAACCGGACATTCGTCAAGCCCGCTGCGTTGGCCCCCTGTGACAGGCGCGCGATCCCGGCGATGACGGCACCCCCTCCTCCCGCTCCGGCGCTCCGCGTGACGCGCGAAGGACTGCTCGACGGGTCGCTGCGGCGGATGTTGGCCCGCGCCCTGCCCGACGTGCAGCTGCTGAGCGACGAGGAACGCGCGGCCTCCCTCGCCGCGATCCTCGACGCACGCCCCGAGCGGGCGGGCGGGGCGTGGCTGTTCTGCTACGGCTCGCTGATCTGGAACCCGACGATCGCCTTCGACGCGCAGCGGGTGGCGACCGTGCAGGGCTGGCACCGCAGCTTCTGCCTCGCCACGCGCGCGGGCCGGGGGACGGCGGAGCTGCCGGGCTTGGTGCTGGCGCTCGACGAGGGCGGCGCGTGCACGGGGGTCGCGCTGCACGTCCCCGAGGAGACGCTGGCCGAGGAGCTGACGATCGTCTGGGCGCGCGAGATGATCGCCGCCTCGTACCGGCCGCGCTGGCTGGCGCTGCACGACGCGGACGGCGCGGTGTTCGGGCACGGGATCGCGTTCACGATGAACCCGGAGGCGCCGACCTATGCGGGCGACCTGTCCGCGGAGGAAACGGCGCGCCGGCTCGCCTTCGCGGCGGGCGAGCTGGGGAGCTCTGCGGAGTATCTCTTCCGCACGCGCGACGGGCTGCGCTCGCACGGCATCCAAGACGCCGCGGTGGAGGATTTCGCCGCGCGGGTCGAGAGGTTGCGCGCCGCACCGCCGCCGTGAGCAGTCAGCCCGCGGCCATCTTCGCCAGCTTGCGGGCGGTGCGAAGCAGGAAGGCCCGATCCTCGGCATCGCAGGTGCGGTAGAGGCGGAGCAACGCGAGCTCGTCGCCGGTCGCGGCGAGCGACGGCGCGCGGCTGGCGGCGCCGTGGAGCAGATACTCGACCGTGACGCCGAGTGCCTCGGCGATGCGGGAGAGATTGCCGCGGACCTGGCCGGCGCGGTCGGTCTCCCATTGCGCGACGGCGCTGCGCGACACGCCGACTTCGGCCGCGAGCTGGTCCTGGGTCCAGCCACGCTCGACGCGGGTCGAGCGGATGCGGTGGCCGACGCTCTCGGCGGCCTGGGCGCCCGGTCTCCTCAAAGGGCGGCGCCGTTCAGTGCCGCGTCACGGGACCGCCCGCGCGCGTCCAGGCGGCGAAACCGCCGGCGATGTGGCAGGCGGTTTCGAGCCCGGCATCCTGCGCCGCCTGCACCGCCATCGCGGAGCGCTCGCCGAACGCGCAGAAGAACACCAGCCGCTTGCCGGTGGCCGCCGCGAGCTCGTGCAGGAGGCCGCCCTCGCTGATGTTGCTCTGCAGGTCCGGATACGGCGCGTTGAGCGAGCCGGGGATGTCGCCGTGCTTCTCGCGCTCGCCGCGTTCCCGCAGATCGACCAGCACCGCGGTCTTGCACCCGGTCAGCGGGATCGCCTCCGTCGCGGTCATCGCCCAGCCGCGGTCGGCGATCGCCTGCTGCAACAGGCCCTGGCGCATGTTCGCGGGAACGGCGACGTCCATCATCTTCGGATTGGGCAAGTTCAGGCTGTTCATCAATGCGACGTATTCGTCGACGGAGCGAACCTGCAGGCGCGGGTTGCAGCGCCGCTCCTCGCCGATCGTGCTGACGGTATCGCCCTTGTAGTCGTGCGCGGGGAAAACGAGCGTCTCGTCAGGCAGGCGCAACAGGCGGGTGAACAGCGAATCGTATTGCTGGCGCGGATCGCCATTCTGGAAATCGGTCCGACCGGTGCCACGGATCAGCAGCGTGTCGCCGGTGAACACGCGGTCGGCCATCGCGAAGCTGTAGCTGTCGTCGGTGTGGCCGGGCGTGTAGATCACGTCGAGCGCGATGCCCTCGATGGTGAGCCGGTCGCCGTCCGACAGCCGCATCGACACGCAATCGACCCCGCTCTGCTCGCCCATGACGGTGACGCAGCGCGTCTTGTCGCGGAGCGCGCCGAGGCCGGTGATGTGGTCGGCGTGGAGATGGGTGTCGACGGCCTTGACGAGGCGAAGCTCGAGCTCCTCGATCAGGCGGAGATAGCGATCCACCTTTTCGAGCACCGGATCGACGATCATCGCCTCGCCCCCCCGCCGGCTCGCGAGCAGGTAGGTGTAGGTCCCGGACGTGCTGTCGAAGAGCTGGCGGAAGATCATGGCAATCTGCCTCGTGCCTCGTGCGCGGCGCCCGCCGCGCGCGCTCGCATCCAATCCGCGAGAATACCCGGAATGTTATTGCGGCCGCAAGCGGTGCTGACACCGGAGCCGCTCCGTCACCAGCGTGTCATGAAGCGATGGCGAAGGCGATGGCATTCCGCCAGTTCTCCTTCCCCGGCGGCATTCCGAGCCATGCGTCGCCCGAGACGCCCGGCTCGATCAGCGAGGGCGGCGAGCTCGGCGAGCAATGACGGGGACGGCGGCGACCCAGACATCGTGATGGCCTGCGCCGGCGACGTGCCGACGGGCATAAGCGCACGCCTTCATCTTCCGAACGCGCCGCTGCGTCGTCAGGAGGATTGCGCAGGTGTTTCCTCCTCTCCACGCGGCGCGGGGAAAGGGTGCGGACGGGGCCAGCGGCGATGCGGCGGCGTGCGCTCACTCCAGCAGCGGCTGCCCGTAGCGCGTGAGATAGAAGCGGAACGGCAGTTTTCGGGTCCCTGTGAACGGTGGCTGCGGCCAGACCGGCGGCGGCAGGCAGGCGGCCGTGGCGGCTTTCTCGGCTTCCACCATCCGCGCGTGGGCCGCCCAGTCGACGGTCACGACATCGGCCTGCGACGGCAGCTTCAGCAGGTCCGGCATATCATCCACGCCGAGCATCCGGCACAGCGGACGCAGGATGCGGCCCATGCGGCGCGGCTCGGCGGCGATCCTCGCCTGCATCTCGGGATCTTCCAGCAGGCGCTCCAGCTCGTAGCCATAGGCCTCGCGGGCGATGTGGGTCACCCAGCCCCAGCGTTCCCGCACGCCGTGTTCGGCGAGGAGATTGGGCCGTGCCTTTGGCGCCGCCGCCGCGCGCTTGCGCGTCCGTGCCGGACCCGGCTCCGGCATTGCGGACAGCGTGCCGGCCTGGATGCGTTCGAGGAGGGCGAGGAAGCGGCGGCGGAGATTGTTGAGCCGCACGGCGATCAGGTTGATCAACACGACGGGGAGTGCGGGGCCGAGGATGGAGTGTGGCCGATGCCGGTTGGCGAGCGCGCACGCGACTCCGTGGATGATCCTGGCGAAGCGTTCGGCAAGGGGGAGCGGGGGTTGTGCATCCATGCGGCGATATAAGAACAAACCGTGGCCTGTGGGCGAGACCTTTCCTCGGTGCGTGGCGGTAAATCTACGTTATTTGGCCGTGACGATTGGGGTGCGACCGGACATCGATCCCGGCGGGCCGAAATGCTGGCGGGGTTGCCCCACCGAATCCTCTCGCACGGCGACTTGTGCACGAGTTGACACTCATGGACTGGCGCTGGTTACGATCGCCTTACAATTGTCCGATGAACGGCTCGTCCGTCTTCACACCGTCGCCACTGATGGTCTTTACGCCCCAGAACCGGCGGCCGTTCTGGCCGGTGACGTTGAGCTGCACCTCGCCTTCCGGCATGCCCGGGCTGTCAAAGGTGCCCTTGTTGTTTGGCCAATGGCCGCCGCTGCCCGCGACGATCGGGAAGGTCTTGCCGACCCATAAGCCAGTTCAACTGTGTCGCCGGTAGCCTCCTGGATGTCGGCGGCAAGTCGCGCTGTTCAGTGGGCGGTCGCTTGCGCCGCTCGCGCCCGCGGCGGCCCGATCAGCGTCGTGATGATGAATAGAATAACAAGTCCAAGGAAGATGCCGGCTAATCGAGTAATCCCCGGAATGACGCTGGAAGGGGGACCGGTCCCTTGGACGAACGTCATGATCATCACGATCGCTGCCTGCGTCCCCACGTCAGGCACGCGGGTCGCGTCGCTCTGGACATAGGCGAATACCCAGGTACCAGCGGCAAGCCCTAGGAGCCACGGCAGCATCGTGTCGAGGTTGAAGCCGAGGGCGAACAGGCCGTAGATGCCGCCGATCAGGCACCCGACGATGCGCTGCAACCCTTTGACCAGCGCTTGCGCGTGCGTCTCGCGGGGATCGGCGAGCACGGGTGCCGCCATGATTCCGACCACGGTGATGGCGGTCGTGGACGCACCCGGTAGCGCGAACCAGCTCCAGAGGATTGGGATCACCATTACCGCGAGGCCGGAGCGGATGGCGTGGCGCGTGATCTGAATGTCGGTCGTGAGCAGCCCCGACCATCCGCGCGAGACAGTCGGTGGTGGCGCCGGATCGGCCGATGCGAACATGAAGGCGACCCCGACGGCGATGCTCGTGCCGACCACAAATTCTCCGATGCGATCGGCCGCCAGGGTGAGGGTGATCGACGGGTCGTCGAGCGAGCTGAGCACGACGAGATTGAACGTGATGCTCACGAACAGCCATGCAAGGGCGTAGCGGCTCAGGTTGAAGCCGAGAATGCCGACGCAGACGACTGCGAACAGCACCAAGTAGCAGGCGGCCATGTCGTACGCGATCCAATCCATCAGGAGGAGCGCGAGGGCGGCGCCGCCGACCGTTCCGGCTATCCGGAGCAGCCCGAGCTTGAGCGCGGCCGGTCGGGGGGAGCGCATGGACATGAAGGCGCCGATCACCACCCACCAGACGTTCTCGACATGAACCGCGCTCGCGGCGACGGCGGCGAGAACCACGGCGATGGCGACCACCGTCGCGGATCGCGCGATCGGCCCTTGCAGGCGCATCGCCGCGCAGGACTGCGCGAAGCCAACGAAAGCCTCGCGCACCGCCCCGCCCGCGAATGCGCAGCTCTGGGCGATGTCCTCCCAGAGCGTCGCCGGCATCGTCAGTCCTGCCAGGGGAAGATCACGACGCGTGCGTCGGCGCCCATGAACAGCCCATCCCCGGGTGGTCGTTCCTCGAGCGTCAGCGTCACGGGGAACCGCCGCTGCAGCCGGATCCAGTCCGTCGTCGGGGCAACGTATGGCAGCAGCGTCGGCAGCGTCTCGTTGCGGTTGATCCCGCGGGCGATGCCCTGAATCCGGGCTCGGAAGAAGTGCCACGGGTAGGAGTCGAGCCATACCCAGGCGGTGCCGCCGACCCTGAAGTTGCGGATGTAGCTTTGCTTGTAATTGGCGACGATGCGGAACGCGGCGGCATCCACGATGCCGATCAGCGGCACGTCCGCGCGGGCGGTGTCGCCGACCTCGACGGTAAGATTGTTGATGGTGCCGTCGACCGGCGCGTAAACCTTGGTGCGCGCGAGCTCCCATTCGGCGGTGGCGAGATCGGCCTGCGCGACGGCGATCGCCGCCTCCGACGCGGCGACCATCCGCTGCGCTCGCGCGATCCCGGCCTGTGCCGATTCCACGTCAGCCTCGGCACGCTGCATACTCGCGGTCGCCGTGTCCAGCGTCTGCCGGGACGCGAAGCTGTCTGCGCTGAGCGCGCGCGTTCGCCGCTGCGTCGCGGCTGCGAGGTCGCGCGCGGCGACCGCCGCCTGCAACGTGTCTTGCGCGACGGTCACTTGATCGCGCGCCGCATTGGCCTGCGCTTGCGCCTCCTGCAGCTTTGCCTTCCGTGCGTCGAAGGTCAGCTGAAACGGGACGGGGTCGATCGAGATCAACAGGTCATTGCGATGCGCGGCTTGGTTGTCGCGGACATGCACGCCGACGACATGGCCCGTGACCTGCGGCGCAAACGCCACGAGGTTCGAGCGCACATAGGCGTCATCCGTGTACGCGACGAAGGTGGTCAGCGTCTCCCACGCGACGAACAGGACAAGAACAACCGCGAGCGCCAACAGGATCTTGCGCCCGGTTGAGACCTCTCTCGTCCCACTCCGGGGAGCGCGGCCGTCCACGGCAGCGGTGTCGCTGGGCATCGCTCCCCCAATAGCAAATCCCCGGCGTCCGCGCCAGTTTTCGCGTGCTCGTCGCGAGTTTATGCGCGCTTCGCGCGGACGAAGTGGATCGGGTTCTGCGGGTCCAGCTGCCGGCTGGCTGCCGTCCGACTCGGGCTCGAACTGCGCTTGAACCGCTTGAGCTTGCCGATGGTCGATTTCATTTCGGAATAAGGGCGTCGTCGAGCTCGCGCGCCCGGAGGGCGGCGGGGCGGCCCGTGATCCGGGCAGCGTAGCGCTCGAACGCCGGGCGCTTCTCGATCGTGCCGAAGTGCATCCCCCAAGCGATCTGTGCGCCGAGATAAACGTCCGCCGCCGTGAAGGTCTCGCCGGTGAGATATTCGCCGTTGGAGACGGCGCACTCCAACGTATTCAGAACAGCGTCGAGGCTCCCGTATCCGACCATGCGCCGCTGCTGGTCGGAGACAGCAACATCAAGCGCCTTGTTCGTCACCGCCGCCTCGACCGGACCAGCACCGAAGAACAGCCAGCGGTAGTACGGCCCGCGCCTCCGGTCGCCGGCCGGCGGCGCGAGTTGCGCCTGC
>DATAPS010000573.1:0-2494 GCA_036265085.1 Acetobacteraceae bacterium
GCCGATCCCCTCCCCCGCAAAGATCGCCAGCGGCGCGAGCAGTAGCGTCGCGAGCCCGAAGCACCACGGCAGCAATTCGATCATCGGCGCGCGCGGCGGCCAGCGCCGCAGGATGGTGATCCCGAGAGCGAAAGCGAAAGCCGCGAGCAGCAGCAGCACATGGCCGAGCAACACGCCCGGCGCGCGCCAGTCGAGCGACCACGGTCCGACCAGAACCATGATCCCGAGCACGCCCAGGCCCGCCGCCGCCCAGCGCCGCCACGGCACCGATTCGTGCAGAAACAGCACCGTCAACGGCGCCACCCAGACCGTGGTCGCGTTGGAAAGGACGCTGCTCCGCCCGGCCGGCACGTAGGCGAGCGCCGTATGGTTCAGTGCGAAGAAGGCGGCGAGCTGCAGGACTGCCACCGAAATGAGCGCGGGCAGGTCGGCGCGCCGCGGGATACTACCGCGCCCAAGCACGATGAGCACGATCGTGGCGGTGAGGCCGGCAAAGCCGGCCCGGCCAAGCGCGAACCACAGCGGCCCCGCGCCGGCCGAGACAGCGACTTTCGTAACGGGGAATGCGCTGCTCAGCAGCGCAACGGAGATTGCGAGCGCGAGGAGCCCCTCCCGCGGCAGCGACTGCGGCGCCGCGACCGTCGCCTTGGCGACGCTCATGCGCGCCGCGTCACCGCGTGACGTCCAGCATGATCTTGCCGATATGCGCGCTGCTCTCCATCAGCTGGTGCGCCGCCGCCGCTTCCGCGAGCGGAAACGTTGCGTAGATCACCGGCCCGCAGCGTCCTTGATCGAGCATCGGCCACACCCGCGCCCGCAACTCCGCCGCTATCGCGCCCTTTTCCTCAGCCGTGCGCGGCCGCATCGTCGAACCGGTGATCGTCAGCCGCTTGCGCATTACCGGCATCAGATCGAGGTCCGGCACCTTCGAGCCTTCCAGGAACGCGATCTGCACGAGCCGTCCATCCAGCGCGAGCGCGCGGATGTTGCGCACCGTATAGGGCGCGCCGACCATGTCGAGCACCACGTCCACGCCGCGGCCGCCTGTGACGCGCCCGATTTCGTCCAGGAAATCGGTTTCGCGGTAGTTGAACGCATCGGCGGCGCCGAGCTTGCGGCACGCTTCGCATTTGTCGGCCGAGCCTGCCGTCACATAGACAGTCGCGCCGAACGCATCGCCGAGGCGGATGGCGGTCACGCCGATCCCTGATGTGCCCCCGTGCACCAACAGCGATCCGCCGCGCCCGAGTCGGCCGATCATGAACACGTTCGCCCACACGGTGAAATACGTCTCCGGCAGCGCCGCCGCGCGGATCGCATCGTAGCCCTCCGGCCATGGCAAGCATTGGGTCGCGGGCGTCGCGCAATACTCCGCGTAGCCGCCGCCGTTCGCGAGGGCGCAGACGCGGTCCCCGATGGCGACGTCCGTCACCGCCTCGCCGAGCGCCACCACCTCGCCGGCCACTTCCAGCCCGAGGATGGGGCTCGCGCCGGGTGGCGGCGGATAGCTGCCGGCACGCTGAGCGACGTCCGGACGGTTAACGCCCGTCGCCATGACGCGGATGAGCACGTCGCCCGGTTTCGGGACCGGCACCGGCCCGGTCGCAAGCCGCAGCACCTCGGGACCTCCGGCGCCCGCGGCCTCGACATAGGTCATCTCTTTCGGAACCGGCATCCGCCCTTGATGGCCGGGAATGCCCTGAAGTTGCTCTGCTGACATGACTCCGCTCCCCGCTGTCTCCAACAGATGCCGCTCGAAGGCGTGACGGATAGGGCCGCATCAGGGGTCACGATGGCGGTGTCGGTCGTCGTTTGAAAGGTGGATCGCCGCATCCCTGAGCGGCGCAGCACCGAGCGGCGTCTGTCGCGCAGCTTGCTCAGGACCGGTAATCATGCGCGGTGTTGCCCCGGTCGGCGTCGTTGCGCCTCGGGGAAACATCATGACCAGACCTGTTCTTGTCGTCGGCGCCGGCCCCGTTGGAATTACCATGGCCTGCGAGCTCGCTCGCTACGGCGTCACCGTCCGGATCGCGGATAAGGCAGCACAACGGACCGACAAGTCGAAAGCTCTCGTCCTCTGGAGCCGCACGCTCGAACTTCTCGACCGAGGCGGCGGATCGGCACCGTTCATCGACGCGGGATTCAAGGTCGGCGCGGTCAACTTCATTGCCGGACACCAGGCGATCGGGCACCTCAGCATGGACAGCGTCGAGAGCCCTTACCCCTATGCATTGATGCTGCCGCAGCCGGAGACCGAACGTCTGCTCGAAGAGCGGCTGGGCAACCTCGGAATACGCGTCGAGCGTCAGGTGGAGCTGGCCAGCTTCACCAGCCGCGATGATGGGGTCGAAGCCGTCCTTCGACACGCCGACGGGCGCGTGGAAACGGTGTCGTCCGATTGGCTGATCGGATGCGACGGCGCTCATAGCACAGTACGCCACGGCCTCGGGGCAGCGTTCGCTGGCGAAACGATGGATAGCGACTGGATGCTGGC
>DATAPS010000574.1:0-16081 GCA_036265085.1 Acetobacteraceae bacterium
AGACCGGTGCCCTGCCCCGCCGGCTTGGTGGTGAAGAACGGATCGAACGCCCGCTTGATCACGTCCGGCGTCATGCCTGAGCCGGTGTCCGTGACGCAGAGCGAAACGTATTGTCCTGCCGGCAGATCGCGCTCGTGCGCCGCATGCTCGTCCAGCCATTTGTTTGCGGTCTCGATCGTCAGCCGGCCGCCGCCTGGCATCGCATCCCGCGCATTGATGCAGAGATTGAGCAGCGCGTTCTCGAGCTGATTCTGGTCGACGAGCGTCAGCCACAACCCGACCGCGCCGGCGATCTCGATCTCGACCTCGCGACCCATGGTGCGGCGGATCAGCTCCTCCATCCCCGCGACCAGCTGATTGACGTTGGTGGGCTTCGGATCGAGCGCCTGGCGGCGGGCAAATGCGAGCAGCCGGTGCGTGAGCGACGCCGCGCGTTTCGCCGCCCCCCGCGCCGCGGCGATGTAGCGGTCGAGGTCGTTGATCCTACCCTGGGTGATGCGGGTGTTCATCAGCTCGAGGCTGCCGATGATGCCGGTCAGCAGGTTGTTGAAGTCGTGCGCGATACCGCCGGTGAGCTGGCCGATCGCTTCCATCTTCTGCGACTGGCGAAGCGTATCTTCCACTTGCATGCGCTGCTCGACCGCTTCGGCGACGCGCGCTTCCAGCGTCGCATTGAGTTCGCGGAGCTTGGTGCTCGCGGCCTCCGCCGCACGCCGCGCCTCGAGCAGTTCGCGCTCGTAGCGGCGGCGGTCGCCCGCATTGAAGATGGTAATGCGGATGGACCGGACGTCGCCGGCCTCGTCGCGCCGCTCGATCGCGTTGACCAGCACGGGGAGCACGCGGCCCCCGGGAGCGACGAGATCGAGCGCCACCTCGTTGAAGAAGCCCTGCATGCGCAGCAGCGGCGCGAAATGCGTTTCGTAGTAAATCCTGCCGGCAATGTTCAGCAGGTCGGCGAAGCGGCGGCCGACGAGCTGATCCTGGTCCTGCTCGAGCCAATTCGCGAGCGTCAGGTTCGCTTTGACGATCCGTCCGTCGGGGCGCGCCGCGATGTATCCGCAAGGCGCACTCTCGAAGAAGTCTTCGAAATCTTCCTCGATGCCGGGTCGTTCGGACCCATCCACCAAATCATGTGTCCTGCAGGAAGGATCGGATGGCCGCGATCGTCTCCCCCGGCGCGCTGAGGTTCGGGCAATGCCCGGTCGCGCGCATCAGCACGAGACGGCTATTCGGCATCTTGGCATGCACGTATTCACCGACGGCCTTCGGCGCGATCACGTCTTCGGCGCATTGCAGCACGAGGCTGCGCGTCGCGAAGCCGTCGATGTCGCTGCGGTTGTCGGACAGGAAGGTCGTGCGCGCGAAACGCTTCGCGATCTCAGGATCGGTGCGGCAGAAGCTGTTGGTCAGCTCATCCGCGAGCTCCGGCCGGTCGGCGTTGCCCATGATGACGGGTGCCATCGCCTGCGACCAGCCCATGTGGTTGGCGTCGAGGAAGTCGAGCACCTCGTGGATCTGCGCCTCGGTGAATCCGCCCACATAATCGGCGTCGTCGATGTAGCGCGGCGACGGGCCGACCAGGACGAGGTCGTCGAACAGCTCCGGTGCTTTCTTCGCGGCCAGCACGCCGATCATCGCGCTGACAGAATGACCGACGAACACGCCCCCATGAACCCCGGCGGCGCGGGACAGCGCGACGACATCATCGGCGTATCCGTCCAGTCCGGCGTATTTCGCCGGCTCGTAGGCGGAAAGGTCCGATCCGCCGGCGCCGACATGGTCGAACAGCACGACACGGAACTCGTCGGCGAACGCGGGGGCGACGAACCGCCACATGTTCTGGTCGCAGCCGAAACCATGCGCGAACACCATCGCGCGGTCGCCCGCGCCGGTTGTCTTCACGTTGTTCCGCAGCAAGTCCGTCACGTCTTCCCCTTGGCCGCATCAATGGGTTCGAAGATGCGCCCGCGGACGACGTTCGCGCAATCGATGTTTGCCCGGCCCGCAGCGCCAGCTTGGCCGTCAGTCCAGCGGCGTCCAGATGGCGCGGAGGAACAGCAGGCGCATGCCCGCGCGCTCCATGTTGCGATGGCTCGTCGACAGGAAATCAGCCCCGCTGCACGCGAACGCCGCGCCCGCGTCCTCGGCGTCGCGCAATCGCCGCCGCAGCAGGGCCGCATGAAGGCCGCGCCCGCGAAACGGGGGGGCCGTGGCGGCGTCGGCGAGATAACCCACGCCTTCGTGCATGAAGAGGATCGCGGCCGCCGCCGCATGGCCATCCACCCGTGCGAGATAGAGTGTCCAGCCGGGCGCGCCGAGCCAGGGCCGAACGTTCTGCTTGAACTGCTCGTGCAGCGCCGGCGGGATGCGCCGCCCCGCGACATATGCCGAGAGGAACTCCTCCATCTCCGCGGATGATGTCACCGGGTCGATGGCGATGCCCCGGTCCGCCTCGACATCCTCATGCCGAACGCCGACGAGCGCCGCATGGAAGCCCGACTGAAAATACCCAAGCCGCGCCAGCTCTTGTCCGACCGCCGGGTCATTGTCGGCGGCTGAGATCTCGAACCGACCGGCTACGTCGTTCGCGCGGTACCATTCGACCAACGCCGCTACGTGCTCCGCCTCGCCGCTGCGGAGACCGACGACGCTGTTGAACGCGGGCGACGGCAGATGCCGCGCCATCAATGCGGCAACGTTGCCACTGATTCGGATCTCGACACCGATCGGATTGCCGGGGATGCGTTCGAGGATACGCATCCGCGCGAGGGTGTAGGCAACGGCGACGTCCGTCACGCGACGGGCGAGTTCAAGCGACGGGATCAGGCTTCGCATGTCCACCGACTCTCGCCGCGGCGGGTCGGCGGATCAAGATCCGCCCTACACGAGCAGGTTCTCGATCCGCGATCGGCAAATCGCGCACCCGAACCCCCGTTGCATGGAACACCGCATTCGCAACCGCCGCTGCGGTGCCGACCATCGGCAGCTCGCCCATCCCCTTGACGCCGATCGGGTTACCGGATCCGGTCGTCATTCTCGACGATGATCGCGTTGCCCACCCCTGAAAAGGCGAGGGCGTCCCGGAAGTCGCAAACAGCCGAGGCTGGGATACGAAATGAAAATATCGGTTTCGCAAGAACAATCGGAACGCCGTGAACTGAGCGCGCTCCGCTCTATCACCGGTGCGATCTCGGCGTTGTGAAGCAAAGTCACACGGCGGCAGCGCATAGGGCTACATCCCCAGGAGACCAACGCGACAACCATGGCGAACGACATCCCCGATAACCGCCAACTTCCCGCGGACGACCCCGACGACCTCCCCACCGGCACGGCCGGCATCGCCGCAGAGCGGGAGCCGCGGCCGCTGGGGTTGTGGTCGCTGTGCGGCCTCGCGCTGGTCATGGGCTGTGTCACCGGCATCGGCGCCGTGGTGTTCCGCGCGCTGATCGGCTTGGTGCACAACGTGCTGTTCCTTGGCCATTTCAGCTTCGCCTATGACGCCAGCCTCTTCACGCCGCCGCCCCCCTGGGGCGCGTTCGTGATCCTCGTGCCGGTGATCGGCTCGATCGGCGTCACCTTCATCGTCACCACCTTCGCGCCGGAGGCGAAGGGACACGGGGTGCCGGAGGTGATGGACGCGATCTATTACAAGAACGGCATCATCCGCCCCGTCGTCGCCGTCGCGAAGTCGGTCGCCTCGGCGCTGTCGATCGGCAGCGGCGCGGGCGTCGGCCGCGAGGGCCCGATCATCCAGATCGGCTCGGCGCTCGGCTCCACGCTTGGACAGATCGTGAAGATGCCGGCCGCGCAGCGGATCACCCTGGTGGCGGCCGGCGCGGGCGCGGGCATCGCCGCGACGTTCAACACGCCGATCGGCGGCGTGCTGTTCGCAACCGAGCTCATGCTGCCCGAGGTCAGCGCGAACACGTTCCTGCCCGTCGCGCTCTCGACCGGGAGTGCGACCTTCATCGGCCGCCTCTTCTTCGGCACGCAGCCCGCCTTCGACGTGCCCGCCCATCTCGCCGCGATTCCGAACCACGCGAGCAGCGCACTGCTGCTGATCCTGTACGCGGTGCTCGGTGGCGTGATCGGGGTTGCCACGGCGCTGTTCGTCAAATCGCTGCACTGGTTCGAGGATTTGTTCGACCGCATCCCTGGAAACTACCTCCGCCACGCGTTCGGCATGCTGATCGTCGGCGTGCTGATCTACGCCCTGTATGCGCTCGCCGGGCATTACTACGTCGAGGGCGTCGGTTACTCGACGATCCAGGCGACGCTGAGTGGATCGATCGAGACCGGCGGTTTCCTGCTGCTGCTGTATGCCGCCAAGCTGCTCTGCACCAATCTTAGCCTCGGCTCGGGCGCATCCGGCGGCGTGTTCTCGCCCTCGCTGTTCATGGGGGCGACGCTCGGCGCGGCGTTCGCGACGTTGCTCAGCGCGGTCTTCCCCGCCCTCCCGATCAGCCTGCCGGCGTTCGCGATGGTGGGCATGGGCGCGATGGTCGGCAGCGGCACCGGCGCGGCGATGACCGCGGTGACGATGATTTTCGAGATGACGCTCGACTACGAGATCGTGCTGCCGATGATCCTCGCGGTCGCGGTGGCGCTCGGCACCCGCCGCATCCTCTCGCGCGAGAACATCTACACGATGAAACTGGTGCGGCGGGGACACGCAATGCCGCGCGGTCTGCACGCGAACCTGTTCCTGGTGCGCAGCGCGGCCGACGTGATGCTGCGCGACTTCGCCGTCCTCGATGCGGCAACCACGTTCACGCAATTCCTGCAGACCTCGGAAAAGCTCGGCGGGTTGCGGCACGTGGTGATCACGCGCGGCGGCCGGGTATTCGGCGTGCTCCGCGTCAACATCGATCTGCGCCGCGCCGTCGGCGCCGCCGAGGCGGACGTTACGCTCGGCGATCTGGCGCGGCGGGACTTCACCGTGGTGAGCGAGACCGCGGCGGCGTTCGACGTGATCACACAGATGCGCGCCGGGAACAGCTCGATGGCTCTGGTGATCCCGCGCGGCGCCACGGATGCGAGCCAGGTGATCGGCGTCATCACAAAGGAGCAGATCGCCGACAGCGTCGCGAGCAGTATCGCGCTATACCCGCGCTGAGCACCCGCCTCGGAGGAAACGGAATGGTGACCTGCTTCTGCGGTCGCGCGCACGGCGTCGGCCGCCGCGGCTTCGTGGCGCTGGCGGCGGCGATGGCGACGATGCCGGCATTCGCGCAGACCGCGCCCACCTCCGCCGGTCCCGCCGATCCGCCGCTGATCGCCGATCTCGTCGCGGCGAACCGGATCCTGTTCGATCAAGGCGTGGTCGACGGGTTCGGCCATGTCAGCGCGCGGCACGACAAGGATCAGAACCGCTATCTGCTCGCGCGCAGCATGGCGCCGGGGCTCGTCACCGCCGACGACATCATCGAGTACGATCTCGATTCGAACCCGGTCGATGCGCGCGGCCGGCCCTCGTATCTGGAGCGTTTCATCCACGGCGAGATCTACCGGGCGCGCCCCGACGTGAAGAGCGTGGTGCACAGCCATTCGCCCGCGGTCATCCCCTTCGCCGATACTGCCGTGCCGTTCCTGCCGATGAACCACATCGCCGGATTTCTCGGCGCGAAGGTGCCGATCTTCGAGATCCGCGACGTCGCCGGCCCGGCCACCGACATGCTGGTGCGCAATGCCGCGCTCGGGCGCGCGCTCGCCGTGACGCTCGGCGACAGCTCCGTCGCCTTGATGCGCGGCCACGGCTCGGTCGCAGCGGGCCAATCGGTGCGGCATGCGGTGTTCCGCGCCGTCTACACGGAGGTGAATGCGCGCGTGGAGGCGCAGGCGCTCGCGCTCGGCGGCAAGCCGACCTTCCTGAACCCGCAAGAAGCGGCAGCGGCGGCCAAGACGAATGACGGGCTGGTGGATCGGCCGTGGGAGCTGTGGAAACGGCACGCGATGGGGACGTAGAAGACACCGTTCGAGGAAACGAGCCCATGAAGGCCACGGCTGTGTTGCCGATCCTGTTCGGGATTGCTCCGGCGGCGCTGGCGGACGTTACGGCCGTGTTCGACAAACCGGCAGCCGTGCAGGCGGTGCCGAACCCATCGGGCGATCTGCGCTGCACCTGGTATTCCGACGTCATGGTTCGTGAGACCGGGGTCGACAGCCCGGCACCTGGTCCGGCCACCCTCGTCCAGGCCACGAGCGGACGCCCGGGTTGTGACGCGCAGAAGGGCGCTCACGAGATCCCTCTTGCCACTTCGGATTACAGTTTCGCCGGCCGTAAGGGCGGGTTCCTCGTCTTCACCGCCACCGACCCGAACGCAGCGGTTCCATTCATGGTGATCGACGCGGGCTCCGGACGGACGCTTTACACGGACGCGACCGCCGCGGATCGTGGGATCCGCGCCGCCGAGATCGCAGACCGGGCGCTGCGTCTGCGATTCACGCGGGGGTGAACGCCGACTGCTCGATGATGCAGAATGCGCCGGCATGCTGGTCCAAGCTGATCGGTGAAGGAAAGATCCCGAAAAGCATGGCGGGGTCCGCGCTGTCCCGAACGGCATGCGCCGCGCACTACGAGGCGATGAAGGCGACCCCGGACGATCCCAGCGTCGTCACGTACGACGTCGACATGACCATCGATCCTACGGGCAAGACGCAGGTCCGGTCCCTCGGCGCGATCGCGTGCGAGGCGATGCCGTAGAATCCTTCGTTGTCGAGACGGCGCGAGCGTGGCAGCGCGGTTAGGCTTGCCTCACCGGTGAATCGGATCCCTCCACAATACCGCCTCCGGCTTCTCCACCGCCTCGATGTCGAGGTTGACGACCACTGCCTCGTTGTCGCTCCGCACCAGCACGCACTCCAGTGGCTCGTTCGGATCGGCGTTGATCTCCTGATGCGGCACGTAGGGCGGCACGAAGATGAAATCGCCCGGCCCCGCCTCGGCGACATATTCGAGCCGCTCGCCCCACCGCATCCGCGCCCGCCCACGGATCACGTAGATCACGCTCTCCAATGCCCCATGGTGATGCGCGCCGGTCTTCGCATTCGGGTCGATCCGCACCGTGCCGGCCCAGATCTTCTGCGCGCCGGCCCGGGCGAAGTTGATGGCGGCTTCCCGGTGCATCCCCGGCGTCTGCGCCGTGTTGGGATCGAGCTGGTTGCCTGGGATCACCTTCACCCCGTGCTCCTTCCAGTCGATCGGCGCGTGATGGTCGTGCTCGCTCATGTGCGCTCCTCCACCCGGGATTGCTGCGCGACGCGAACGAAGGTTGCGGCGATCCGCCAGCTCGCGCGCATCGTTCCGCGCAGCGATCCCGCGACCTTCGACGTCCCGCCGGCGCGGCGGCGATATGGCATCGGCACTTCGAGGACGCGCAGCCCGGCGCGGGCCGCCTTCATCTGCATTTCGATGTTCCAGCCATACGTCATCTCCCGCATGTCCAGCTTGCGCAGCGCCTCGCGGCGGATGGCACGGTAGGCGCACATGTCGCTGTAGCGCACGTCGTAGAGCACCCCCATCCCAGCGCCCGCGACGCGGCCGGCGAGCACTTGGTGCCAGTGCATCGACCCAGCCTCGCGCTCGCCGCGCGTGCGGGAGGCGATGACGAAATCGTGCGTGCCCGTGACGATCGGGTCGACCAGCAGGTGCATCAGGTCGCCGCGATCGGCGCCGTCCCCATCGAGGAAGACGAGGATGTCGCAAGCAGGGTCCGCCGCGTCGGCGGCGGCGAGGCAGGCGCGGCCGTAGCCGCGCTCGGCGAGCGAGACGACCCGCGCGCCTGCCGCCCGCGCGATGTCGGGCGTCCCATCGCGGCTGCCGCTGTCGGCGACGATGATTTCGCGGGCGACCGTTCGGGGGATCTCGCGGACGACCGCGCCGATCGTCTCGGCTTCGTTCAGCGTCGGGATGAGGACGGCGGCACGCGCCACTACAGGCTCCACCGCAGCCCGCAATTCTGGCACGGCTTCGGCGGCACATCCCCCAGAAGCTGCTCCCGGAAATCCTGATAGGCGGCGCCGTTCCAGATCTCCCGCAGAGTCTGCTGCGTCGCGTCGCCCAGCGTGTAGGTCTCGTAGCCGCGCGCGGAGAACGGCGCGATGCAGCACGGCAGCGCGCGGCCGTGCGCGGTGAAATACATCAGCGACCACGGCCGCCGGCACGTCGACCACGGTTTGTCGTCCTGCGTCCGTTTGAGCGATAGCCCCGGCTCGGTGGCGCCCGAGGCGTCGAGCTGCACCCCGAGCGAACGCCCGAGCTCCTGCGCCGATGCGATCGCCGCTTCTTCGTCGGCCTGCGTGCGCTCGAAGAGCGAGAGATCGCCGCGCATCATGCCGCGCTGCAGATCGTCGAACACCAGGCGCTGCAGATGCACCTCCGAGACGCCGATCTTCGCGGCGAGCCGGACGAAATCGGGCAGCTGATCGACCGTCTCCTTCAAACCGGTCAGCCAGAGCGAAACCTTCGGTGTCGTCGCGCCGATCTCACGCTGCAACGACGTGAATTCGCGGACGTTGCGGACGATCCGGTCGAACATGTCCTTTCCGCGCACGCGGAGGAAGCTCTCCGCCTCCGCGGCGTCGAGCGACACGCGCAGTTCGTCGAGCCCGGTCTCGATGATCTCGCGGCGCTTGCGGGGCGCGAGCAGCGTGCCGTTGGTGTTGAACAGCACGTAGACGGCGCGCTCTTTCAGGTAGCGGATCATCCGCGGCAGCTCTTTCACCAGCATCGGCTCGCCGACGCCGTGGAGCACCACGCGGGCGACGTTCGGCACCTGGTCGACGATGCGGGTGAACAGCTCCCAGCTCATGTCCGCGGGCGGCTCGAGGGCCTCGAAGGTACGTGGGCAGGTCTCGCAGAGCAGGTTGCAACGGTTCGTTACTTCCAGATAGAGGCAGACAGGCGGCGCCTCGGCCACGCGCCCGTCGTGCTTGACCTCCTCGAAATAGCGCCGGGGGTCGCGGAGCTGCTGCGGCGCGGCGCGTTCGGTGGTGACGGACATCATGTGCTCCTTGCCAACGCCGCGCCTGACCGTGCCCCGCGCCAAAGATCGCGCACGGCCAGCACGGCGAATGCCCCGGTCACCGCCGTCGCCCAACCGAAATTCGTATGATCCGCGTCGATGTAACATCCGAGGCAGGCGACCGAGAGAAAAATCACGCTCGGCCACGGCGCGAGACAACACAGATAGGCGAGCCAGCCATAGTACCAAGCATAATGCGGGCTGATCGCGACGGTTGCAGCGATGGCAAGCAGCAGCGCATCGCGGCCGAGGCCAGCGGCGTCCGTTCCGGCGCGACGCCCCGTGACAACGAACAGACCGAGCGCCGCCAGCACGATCGCCGCGCAGGCGAGCCACGCCACCCCCGCCCAGCCCGGCAGACCGATCGCCAGCCGCAGCCATTGAAGCGGGTAGATGCCGCGGCCCGAAGTAAGCCCCTCCTCACCCGAATAGCCGCCGAGGAAGCCGAGCACGCGGACGCCGACCGAGGCGTAGCAGGCATAGGCCGCACCGACGGCGATCACGGCCGCGGGCGGGAACCGCCACCGGCTCCCCCGCTCCCGCGGCCGCCATAGCGCGGGCGCAAGCACGACCGGGACGAATTTGGTCAGGACGGCCGCGGCAAGCGCGACGCCCGCGAGCGCCGCCCGCCGGCCCACTGCGGCGAGCAAGGCGAGACCAACGAAGGCCACCACCAGCGCGTCGACATGGCCATTCCCCGCATATTCCCACGCGAATACGGGGTTCCAGGCATAGATCGCCACCCGCCCCGCCGGCAGTCCCGCGCGCCGCAGCAGTGCCAGCATGGCCGCGATCCCGACGACCTCGGCCAATATCACCGCCACCTTCATCGCGCGCACCGTCTCGGACACGCGGGCCACGGCCGCGAACACCATCTGCGCCGCCGGCGGATAGATCGTCGGCGCGTAATCCGGCCGGTTCATCCGCTCGAAAATCGCCTCGTCTCTCAGCGACGACAGTTCCGGGGCGTCGGGGATGTAGCGATAGGGGTTGATCCCGGCGTTCTGCACCCGCCCGTCCCAGACGTAGCGATAGACGTCCGTCGACAGGAACGGCGGCATCGCGAACGGCACGACACGCAACGCGGCCGCCACCGCGAGCACGAGCATCACCGCCCCGTGTCCCTCCACCTCCATCAGCAGCGCAACCGCGCCGAGATAGCAGGCCCCCGCCACCGCCCAGAGCGCCACGAATCGGAGCAGCAGCGTGTGCCCGTCGACGACCCCCTCCCCGCCGAACCAGAGCCCGGCCTGGGCGGCCATGATCACGATCGCGACGGCCCCGAGCATGGCTGCGAAGGCGAGCCGCCGCCCCGCGGTCATGCGGCGGACGGCAGCCGGGATGGGAGCGCCAGGCGCTCGATGCAGGCCGCCGTCGTCGCTGCGGGATACGGCGCGTTTACGTGATCGGGCGGCGTGGTGAGATCGCCGAGCAGGCGGGCAAGTGTGGCCGCGTCGTCGACGTCGTACCAGGGCGGGAGGTCGACCAGCTCGAGGCCGAGATCGGCGATTCGTGCGCGGGTCTGTTCGGCCACGACGTCGGTGCTCCAGGCGACATCCTCGAAGGGACGACTGTGCGGCTGCTGGAGGCCGAGCAGGTAATAGCCGCCATCGTCGGCCGCGCCGAGCACCGCGCGCGGTCCGTCGCGCAGCAGCGCCTCCGCGGTCTCCACGAGCCGCGCGGTGGGCAGCGTCGGGCTGTCGGAGTTGAGCACCACTGCCGCGCCGTAGCCGCGCCTGAACAGGTCGCGCATGGCATGCAGCAGGGAGCGTCCGAAGCCCTGCACGGCCGGCGGCGTCTCGATCCTGCCGTCGGCCAGCAACAGGCGCGTGCCCTCGGCGAGGAGGCCGTCGAAAGCATGCTCGTCGCCCGCCGGCGCGTACGCGATCCAGGCATCGACCGGCGCGTCGCGGGCGGCGGCGTGGATATTCTCGGTGATGTCGCGCAGGAATGCGGCGGAGAGCGCCATCGCCTCCTCGAGCAGGAGCGGCGGGCAGAGGCGCGTTTTCACGCGGCCGGGCTTGGGCGCCTTCGCCATCACGGCGATGGCGCAGCGGGTGCTCAGATCGTCGGGCATCGGGCGTCCCTGGTTCGCCGCCGGTTACGCGGCGGCGCGCTCGCCGCCCAAATAGGCGTCTCTTATGGCAGGATCGTGGAGGAGGTTCTCCGCCGTGCCTTCCAGCACGATGCGGCCGGTCTGTAAGACATAGCCGTAATGGGCGATGCGCAAGGCCAGGGAGGCGTTCTGCTCGACCATGAACACCGACGTGCCCTGGCGATTGATGTCGGCGATCAGCTCCAGCACGCGATCGACATAGAGCGGCGAGAGGCCCATCGTCGGCTCGTCCATGCAGATCAGCCGCGGCCGTCCCATCAGCGCGCGTGCCATCGCCACCATCTGCTGCTCGCCGCCCGAGAGCGTCCCGGCGCGCTGGGCGATGCGCTCGGCGACCCTGGGAAAGAGGGTGAGCACGCGGTCGTAATCCTCTGACACCGCTTGCCTGTCGCCGCGCGTGAAGGCACCCATCAGCAGGTTCTCGCGCACCGTCATCTGCGGGAACAGGCGACGTGCCTCGGGGACGGAGCCGATGCCGCGGCGGATGATCTGTGGGGTCGGCAGCCCGGTGATGTCCTGCCCAACGAACATTACCCGGCCGGCGCGTGCGCGGATCAGGCCGAGGATGATCTTCATGGTGGTCGACTTCCCGCTGGCGTTGCCGCCGAGCAGCGAGACGATCTGGCCGGGCTCTACAGAGACGTGCAGGCCGAAATGGACCTGGACGGGGCCGTAGAAGGTGTCGATGCCGGTTAGCGCGAGCAGGCTCATGCACCACGCCTACGCCACGCGCCCACCGTAAGCCGTTGAGCTACCACCGGAGCGCTCACCCCACCACCTCCGCCTCGCGCCCGACCGCGCTGCTGCCGAGATACGCCTCGATCACAGCGGGATCGCGGCGCACCGTGAGCGGTGGGCCGTCGGCGATCTTGTGGCCATCGTCCATGGCGACGACGCGGTCAGAGAGCTCCATGACCAAATCGAGCTTATGCTCAATCAAAGCAATCGTTTGACCGCGCTTCTTGAGCGTGCGGATGATCTCCATCATCTCTGCCGTCTCGGTCTGATTCATCCCCGCCGTCGGCTCGTCGAGCAGGAGCAGCTTCGGCCGCAGCATCAGCGCCCGCGCGATCTCGACGCGGCGGCGGTTGGCGTAGGAGAGGCTGTAGGCCGGGTTGTCCAGCCGCGGCAGCAGCCGCTCGCCGAACAGCGCCAGGATCTCCCGCGCCTCCTCCCGCAGCGCCGTCTCCTCGCCCGACGACGCCCCGATCAGGGCCGCGCCGAGCTCGCGGAGCGCGCCCCAGACCGGCAGATGGCTCCGCGCCGCCCGCAGCCGCGTGGTCGCGCCGACCAGCACGTTGTCCAGCACGGAGAGGTTCCCGAACACGCGACCATGCTGGAACGTCCGCGCAATCCCGTAGCCGGCAATGCGCTCGGGCCGCCGCCCGGCGATGCTGTGGCCGTCGAAGACGATGCTGCCCTCGCCCGGCGCGTCCTGGCCCGCGATCATGTTGAAGAGCGTGGTCTTGCCCGCCCCGTTCGGGCCGATGATGCTGACCAGGGTGCGCGCCCCGACGTCCAGGTCCATGGCTTTGACGGCAACCACGCCGCCGAACCGCCGGACGACGCCGCGGACCTCGAGGAGCGCCATCAGACGGTCCCCAGCACGCCCTGGGGGCGGAAGCGGATCAGCAGAAGTAGCGTCAGGCCGTAGATCAGGACGCGGTATTCGGCGAGACCGCGGAACAGCTCGGGCAGTGCGATCAGGACGACCGCGCCGAGCACCGCGCCGATCACGTTCCCCATGCCGCCGAGAATGACCATCGTCAAAGCGAGGACGGAAATCTGCGACGTGAACGTCTCGAAGTTGATGTAGCTGTACAAATGCGCCGTCACGGCGCCGGAAATGCCGGCGACGAAGCCGCCGAAGATGAAGGCGATCGATTTCGCTCGCGTCAGTCCGATCCCGAACGCCCGCGCCGCAACGTCGTCGTCGCGCACCGCGCGGAGCGTGCGTCCGAGATGGGAGCGCAGCAGGCGGACCTGGAGCAACGCGCAGGCGACAAGGAGAGCCAAGCAAATCCAATATGTTGCAGCCACACCTTCAAGAGGTATCCCAGCAAACGCGAGCGGCGGGATCCCCGCAACGCCGATCGGCCCGCGTGTCAAACTCTCCCAGTTCAGGATCACGAGGCCGACGATCTCGCCGATGCCGAGCGTCGCGATGGAGACGTAGTGGCCGCGCAGACGGAAGGCCGGCAGGACCAGCAGGGTGCCGATCGCGGCGGTGATCGCGCCGGCCGCGAGGATGGCGGACCAGATCGGCCAATCGTGATCGAGCGCGAGCAGCGCCGAAGCGTAGGCGCCGATGGCCAACAGCCCGGCATGGCCGAGAGAGATCTGACCGGCAGTGCCGGCGACCAGCGTGAGGCTCAGGGCGAGGAGGGCGTAGAGCCAGGCGTTGGTGAGGGTTTGCAGGAGATACGGCGAGTTCACGAGGAGCGGCAGCACCGCGCAGGCCAGAATCAGAGCGGGCACGACCCATCTCGGCAGCTGAATCGGGCGGCTGGGCGCAATGAAGGTGCCGGTCAGAGGCTCCGGCGGAATGCTCCGGCGGCGGGTGAAGAGGCCCTCGGGGCGGAGGACTAGTATGAGCAATAACAGTATGAAGGCGAAGAGATTGCGGTAGCTGGAGCCGAACAGCGCCACCCCCCAGCTCTCGATGAGCCCGAGCAGAAGGCTGCCCGCGACGGCGCCGGGGATGTTTCCCATCCCCCCGATCACCAGTGCCACCACCCCCTTGAGCGTCGCCTGGAAGCTCATGTTGGGGTCGATATGGTTATAGTACATACCGACAAGCAGACCGGACACCCCGCCGAGCGCCGAGGCGATGGCGAACACCGCCTGGTTCATGCGGTTGGCGTCGACGCCCATCTGCAGCGCCGCGTCGCGGTCCTGCGCGGTTGCGCGGACGGCCCAGCCCAGCTTTGTGAAACGCAGGAAGAACCAGAGCACTGCCGCCGTCACCAGACCGATGCCGGCGATCAGGATGTCGAGCGGCCCGATCGTGCCGCCGCCGATCTGGATGCGCCAAGCGGGCAGCCCGCTCGGCAGGGCCCGCGGGTCGGGGCTGGCGATCAGCTGCACCAGCTGGTCGAGTACGAAGCTGATGCCGATGGTGGCCAGAAGCGGTGCGATGCGGGGCGCACCCGCAAGCGGGCGCAGGCCCAGCCGCTCGATCGCAACCCCGAGCAACGCGCAGGCGATGACCACCACGAGCATCGTCACCGGCAGAGGCGTGTGCAAATAGGTGATGCACGCCCAGCCGACATAGGCGCCCACGGTGTAGACCGAGCCGTGGGCGAAATTGATCAGATGCGAGACGCCGAAGATCAGGGCGAGGCCGACCGCCAGTAACGCATAGATGTTGCCGATGATCAGCCCGTTGACGGTGTAGTCGAACCCCGAGCCGAAGACCGCGGAGAGTGCCGTCATACCGGCTTGGCGTTCTCCGCCACCGGCACCCATTTGCCGCCCGACACCTGGATGTGGACGTATTTCGGGTTCTTGACCCGCCGGGTCACGGGATCGAACGACGCGCGGCCATAGATGATCGTCGGCACGTCCTTGATCTTCTCGAAGCCCTCCCTGACCGACGGGCGATCTGTGCCGTATTCCGTCATGATCGCGTGGGCGATCGTCATCGCGTCATAGGCGCCGACATTGAAGGCGTCCGCCTGGTGGCCGTATTTCGCCTGGAAGCGGCGAAGCAGGTCCTGCACCGCCGGGCGGGGATCGACGGTCGAGAACGAGGACTGGGTGTAGAGCCCCTCGACCGCGTCGCCGCCCAGTTCGAGCAGCTTCGGCGAGTAGACGGAGCTGACCGCCACGAGCTGCTGCTTCAACCCCTGCTGGCGGGTCTGCCGGGCAATCAGGGCGGCGTCGGAATAATAGGCGATGATGACGATCGCGTCGGGATTGCCGTCGCGCACGCGCACGAGCGTTGGCCGGAAATCCTTCTCGTCGGGGAGGAAGCCTTCCGTCGTGGTGATCGTCGCGCCGAGTTCGCCCGCTCGCTTGTTGAAGTAGTCCTTGCTCGTGCGACCCCAGTCCGTGTTGTAGTGCAGGACGGCGAGCTTCTTGTAGCCGAGCTTCTCGATGGTGAATTCGGCGAGCTGCGGCTGCTCCTCCGCTTGGCTGATCGAGCTGCTCCACATGTAATCGCCGCCCTTGGTGAAGTCGGGATGCGAGTTGGTGAAGCCGAACTGCACCAGCTTGCCGCGCTGATAGGTCGGCGAGGCCGCCATCGAAGCGGGGCTCGAGAAGTCGCCCATTTCGAGCACGATGCGCGGATCCGCGGCGAATTTCTGGGCGATGGCGACGGACTGGCGCGGATCGGACTGGCTGTCCTCGAACTGGTAGACGAGCTTGCGGCCCTTGATGCTGTCCCCGAGATCGGCGAGCGCGAGGTCGAAGCCGTCCTTCCATTGCTGGCCATACTGAGCGTTAGGTCCGGTGAGCGGACCGCTCACGCCGATGACGATCGGGTCGTCGGCGCGCGCCCCGCGCCCGGCGAGCGAGGAAAGAGCGGCTCCGGCGGCGAGCAGGCTCGCACGGCGGAATACGTCGCGTCGGCTCAGACTCATCGGGATGTCCCTCTCGTTCGCACCGCCTATGCGCAGTGCAGCAGGATCGGCCGCTGACGGGCGCCATGTCAAACGCGACCGCTGCGACCGCATAGCGGCCGGCTCTCGCCATTGCGGCGGCATGCAGTCGACCGATAGCCTGCGCCCGTCATCGGAATATGCAGGCACGTGATGCGGCGTCGCGCGTTCTCGGCTCTCGCCTTCGGCCAGTAGGTGCAACAGTTTTCGTCCGGGATGATCGACCGGCGTTCATCGAGCCTCCTTTTGGCCTGCGCCCAGGCGGCCGGGGCTGAGGCGGACGGGCCTGAGGCGGACGGAGCCGCGATCCGAGAGCTTCTGGACGAGGGCATCGACTG
>DATAPS010000575.1:0-5766 GCA_036265085.1 Acetobacteraceae bacterium
GAGAGCCTCATGTCGGCGATCGCGCAGGACTCCGACGAGGCGAAGGCGCGGCTCCGGGCGTTCCTCGACAAGCGCGCGCCGAAGGTCGTGCACGGATGAGCACCGCCCTCGCCGCACGTGTCCGCCCCGTCGCCCTCAGCCCGCTCCCCTGCGCGATTGAGCATCGCGCGGATGGCAGCATCATCCTACGAACCACCGAGCCGCTCGCCCCCCATCCGGTGCGGCTCACCGAGCGGCTGGAGCATTGGGCCCGCGCGACGCCGGACCGCACCTATCTCGCCCGGCGCGATCACGGGGGCGCATGGCTGCGGATCACCTATGCCGCGACGCTGGAGAAGGTGCGCGCGATCGGGGCGGCGCTGCTGAAGCGCGATCTCTCCCCGGAACGGCCGATCGCGATTCTCTCCGGCAACAGCCTGGAGCACGCGCTGCTGGGGCTGGCGGCGCTGCATATGGGAATCCCGTACACCCCCGTATCGGTGCCGTATTCGCTGGTCTCCACCGATTTCGGCAAGCTGCGGCACATCATCGGCCTGACCACGCCCGGGCTGGTGTTCGCGGACGACGGCGCGCAGTACGCCAAGGCGATCACCGCGGCGGTGCCCGACGATGTCGAGGTGGTCTGCGTCGAGAATGCGTCGAACCAGCGCAAGATGACGCGGTTCGACGAACTGCTCGCGACGCATCCGGACGGCGCGGACGACGCGGCCGCGCGGGTCGGCAGCGACACGATCGCGAAATTCCTGTTCACCAGCGGCTCGACGGGGATTCCGAAGGGCGTGATCAACACGCAGGGCATGTGGTGCGCCAACCAGCAGATGATTCTGCAGGCGTTTCCGTTCCTGGCCGAGGAGCCGCCGGTGCTGCTCGACTGGACGCCGTGGAACCACACCTTCGGCGGCAACCACGACTTCGGCGCCGTCCTCTACAACGGCGGCACACTCTATATTGATGATGGCAAGCCGGTGCCGGGCGCCGTCGAGGAAAGCGTGCGCAACCTCCGCGAGATTGCGCCGACCTGGTATCTGAACGTGCCGAAAGGCTTCGAGGAGGTGCTGGCGTATCTCAGGCGTGAACCGGCGCTGCGGCAGAACTTCTTTTCGCGCGCGAAACTGCTGTTTTACGCGGGTGCCGCCCTCGCCCAGCACGTGATCGACGCCTACGACGAACTCGCCGTCGAGACGGTGGGCGAGCGCATCCAGTGGATGGCGGGATTCGGCTCGACCGAGACGTCGCCGTTCTGTCTGGTGAACCGAGCGGACACCGTCGTCGCGGGCGCGATCGGGCTGCCGGCGGCGGGGGTGGAGATCAAGCTCGCGCCGGTCGCCGACAAGCTGGAGGCGCGGGTGCGGGGGCCGCATGTCACGCCCGGCTATTGGCGCGCGCCGGAACAGACGGCGGCGGCGTTCGACGAGGAGGGCTGGTACCGCTTCGGCGACGCGATGAAGTTCTGGGACGACGTGCGGCCGGAACGCGGTCTCGCCTTCGACGGCCGCATCACCGAGGATTTCAAGCTCGCGACCGGGACCTGGGTGAGCGTGGGTCCGCTCCGCGCGAAGCTGATCGCGCATCTCGCGCCGTACATGCGGGACGTGGTGATCGCTGGCTTGAACCGAGATTACGTGTCCGTGCTGATCGTTGCGGATATGAAGGCCTGTCACTCGCTATGCGATTTCGCCGATGATCCGCTGACGCATCCGGCGACGCTGGCGACGTTTCGCGAGATGCTGGAGGCGTTCGCGAAGATCTCCACGGGCAGCTCGAACCGCGTGAGACGAGCGTTGATCCTGCGTGATTCTCTCGACATCGACGCGGGCGAGATTACCGACAAGGGCTCGATCAACCAGCGCGCCGTGCTGGCGAAGCGGGCGGCGCTGGTGGAGGCGCTGTACGCGGAGCCGCCGCCGGCGCACGTGATCCGCCTATGAGTTTGCGGCGCGCACACATCCAACGAGAGACCGAATGACCCCCGCCACCTGGTCCGACGCCTTTCTCCTCGACGGCGCACGCACCCCGTTCACCGACTACAACGGTCCGCTCGCGCAAATCTCGCCGATCGATCTCGGCATCAAGGCCGCGCGCGCCGCACTCGATCGCGCCGAGGTGGATCCGGCGGAGATCGGCACAGTCATTACCGGAAGCGTCGCGCAGGCGAGCTTCGACGCCTACATGCTGCCGCGCCATATCGGCCTCTATGCGGGCGCGCCGGTCGAAACGCCGGCGCATCTCGTGCAGCGCGTCTGCGGCACCGGCATCGAGGCGCTGATCCAGGCGGCGGACGCGGTGACGCATCGCGGCGTGAATGTGGCGCTCGCGGTCGGCGCCGAATCGATGAGCCGGAACCCGATCGCCGCCTACACCCATCGCGGCGGGTTCCGGATGGGGCAGGTCGAGTTCAAGGATTTCCTCTGGGAAGCGCTGCTCGACCCCGCGCCCGACGCGACGATGGGAGGCACCGCGGAGAACCTCGCGCGGCAGTACCAGATCACCCGCCCCGAGGTGGACGCCTTCGCCGCGCGCAGTTTCTCGCGTGCCGTCGCGGCGCAGGAGAGCGGGTTCCTGGCGGGCGAGATCGCGCCCGTGCGGACCGAGAAATTCGAGCGCGACGGCTACAACCCGCGCGGCATCACGCTCGACCGGAACGTCGAGGAAGTCGCCAAGGACACGCACATCCGCCCGTCCTTGGTCGAGGCGTTGGGAAAGATCAAGCCGGCGTTCGGCGGGGTGCAGACCGGCGGCAACAGTTCCGCGATCGTGGACGGCGCGGCGGCAGGCATCGTCTGCTCCGGCGCGTGGCTGCGCGCGCACGACCGGACGCCGCTCGCGCGTCTCGTGGCGGGCGTGGCCGTGGGATGTCCGCCGGAGATCATGGGCATCGGCCCCGCACCCGCCATTCGCGCGCTGCTCGCCCATACCGGCCTGACGCTCGACGACATCGACCGCATCGAGATCAACGAGGCGTTCGGCGCGCAGGTGATGGCCTGCGCGCGCGAACTGGGGATCGACGAGGACCGCCTGAACGTCAACGGCGGCGCGATCGCCATCGGCCACCCGCTCGCCGCCACCGGCTTGCGCCTGGCCGTGACTTTGGCGCGTGAATTGGCCCGATCGGGGCTGCGGCGCGGGATCGCTTCGGCCTGTATCGGGGGCGGGCAGGGGATCGCGCTGCTCATCGAACGAGAGACGCACTGATGGATCCCCGCGGGCAGGCCGCCATCATCACGGGCGGCGCTTCGGGGCTGGGTGGGGCGACGGCGGAGGCGCTCGCCGCGGCGGGGGCGAAGGTGGCGGTGCTCGACCTGAACGAGGCCGCGGCGCAGGAGATGGCATCGCGCATCGGCGGCGTCGGGGTGCGCTGCGACGTAAGCGACGCGGAGAGCGCGGAGCGGGCGGTCGCCGCGGCGCGGGCGGCGCACGGGCCGGCGCGGATTCTCGTGAACTGCGCAGGCATCGGCGTCGCGGGACGCGTGGTCGGGCGCGACGGGCCGATGAAGCTGCCGGATTTCGAGCGGGTGATCCGCATCAACCTGATCGGCACCTTCAACATGATCCGCCTCGCGGCCGCCACGATGGGCGCGCTCGAACCGCTCGCCGACGATGCGGAGCGCGGCGTCATCGTCAGCACGGCGTCGATCGCCGCCTTTGACGGCCAGATCGGGCAGGCGGCCTATGCGGCGTCCAAGGGAGGCGTCGCGAGCCTCACCCTGCCTGTCGCGCGGGAGCTGGCGCGCGTCGGCGTTCGCGTCATGACGATCGCGCCGGGGTTGTTCCACACGCCGATGATGGCGGGGCTGCCGGAGGACGTCCAGCAGAGCCTCGGCGCATCCGTGCCCTATCCGCCACGGCTCGGGGCGCCCGCGGAGTTCGCCGAGCTGGTCCTGCACATCGCGCGCAACCGGATGCTGAACGGCGAGGTGATCCGCCTCGACGGCGCGCTGCGCATGGCGCCGCGGTGAGTTTCTCGTATGCGCGCAGTTTGACGATCCAGTGGGGCGACTGCGATCCGGCGGGCATCGTCCACTATCCCCGATACTTCGCGATGTTCGACTGGTCGACGGCGGAGCTGCTCGGGGCGGCGCTGGGAATACCCAAGCGGGCCATGCTCGCCCGTTACGGCATCGCGGGCATCCCGATGGTGGACACGCGCGCAAAGTTCCACGCCCCGACGACATTCGGCGACGCCGTGACGATCGAGAGCCGCATCGAGAAAGTCGGTCGCAGCAGCTTCGAAGTCACGCACCGGCTGCTCAAGGACGCCACGCTCTGCGTCGAGGGCTGGGAGATACGGGTGTGGGTGGGACGGCACCCGACCGACCCCGACCGGATCAAGGCGCTGCCGATCCCGCCGGAGGTGGCGGCGAGGCTCGCGTGACCTCACTCCGCCTTGGGCTCGGGCTCGCCCTGGAGCAGCCGGTGCAGCAGGCCGAGCAATTGGTAGCGCCCGTCGATGCCGCCGAGGCGCTCGGTGAACTTCGCCTCGTGCGCGGCGATCTTGGCATCCAGTCGCTCGAGCAGCGCCTCCCCCGCAGGCGTGAGATGGAGCGCCGAGGAGCGTCGGTCCCCCGCGACCGGCCGCCGTTCGGCGAGGCCGCGCGCGGCCAGGATGTCGAGCAGCGGCACGAAGTTGGTCCGCTTGATGCCGAGGGCCGCGCTCACCCGCGTCTGCCGCAGGCCCGGATTGAGCGCGATCACCTTCAACACGGAATACTGGCCGGGGCGGATGTCGTCGGCGTCGAAACGGTGGTGAAAGTCGGCGAAGACCGCGAGCTGTGCGCGACGTAGGGTGTACCCTATCAGGGACGTAAGTTCACCGAGCGCGACGTCGCGCTCGGTATCCGGAACGGCGCGAACTGGTGTATCTGCCATGACAATCATCGATCATAACAAAGGGACGCGATCATGAACAGCACGCGGCGAATGTTCCTCGCGGCAACAGCGATGGGGTCTCTGGCGGCAACGCGGGTTGCGGCGGAGACCAAGCCGATCCGGATCGCCGTGCTGAACGACCAGTCCGGCGCTTACGCCGACTATCAGGGCATCGGCTCAGTCGTGGCCGCCCAACTCGCCGCCGAGGACATGGGCGGCAAAGTCGGTGGCACGCCGGTGGAGGTCATCACCGCCGACCACCAGAACTCGCCCGACATCGGATCGGCGATCGCGCGCCGCTGGCTCGACAGCGACGGCGTGGATGCGATCGCGGACGTGCCGAACTCGGCGATCGCACTGGCGGTGAACGAGCTTGTGCGCCAGCGTAACAAGGTGCTGCTCGGCTCCGGTGTCGGCACCTCCGAGCTGACCGGTGCGAAGTGTTCGCCGAATACGGTGCATTGGACCTACGACAACTGGGAGCTGGGGCACGCGCTCGGCCGTGCGGTGCTCGCCGGCGGGGGCAAGAGGTGGTTCTTCCTCACCGCGGACTACACGTTCGGCTACGATCTCTTCAACAACACCGCGGACGCCGTGAAGGGCGGCGGCGGCACGGTCGTCGGACAGGTGAAGCATCCGCTCGGAACATCGGATTTCTCGTCCTATCTGTTGCAGGCGCAGAGCAGCGGGGCGGACGTGCTGGCGCTGGCGAATGCGGGCGCGGATACGACGAATTCGATCAAGCAGGCGAACGAGTTCGGCCTGACCGCGAAGATGACGATCGTCGGCCCGATCGTGAACATCAACGTCATCCAGGGCACCGGGCTCGCCGCGGCGAAGGGCGTGCTGGCGGTGATGCCGTTCTATTGGGACATCAACGCCGATAGCCGCGCCTTCGCG
>DATAPS010000576.1:0-6447 GCA_036265085.1 Acetobacteraceae bacterium
CATCCTCATGCTCGAAGCCCGTGAAGGTCGGGATGAAATAGGACTGTCCCGTCTTGGTCCACGGGATCAGGAATTTCGGGTCGTAGAACGCTTTCAGCCAGGCGATCTGCCCCGCACGGTTCTGGCTCGATGCGAACGGCAGCCACACGTTGATGTTGTAGTTGGCGAATCGTCCGGCCGGGCCTTTCGGCCAGTTCCCGTGATTCATGTTCTCCGCGATGTTCTTCATCACGGGATTGGTCGCTGCCGCAGCGCGTGCGGCCAGATAGATCGTGTTGACGTTCACCGTCGCCGAGCATTTGCCGGACAGGAACGCCTGGTTATTGTCCGGATCGAGCCACGCCGTCGTGCCGGGGACGAAATACGGATAGATCTCTGTGTACCACTCCACCGCCTGCAGTGTCTGCGGCGAGTCGAGCGCGACCGTCTTGCCGTCCGCCTCGAACTCCTTGCCGCCGAACGCCCACAGCACGGGATAATTGGTCGAGCGCGCATCGCCGGACGCATGCCCGAGCGTCATGCCGATCGGCGTGCCTTTCGCGTGCAGCGCCTTCGCCGCCTTCAGCAGGTCGTCGAACGTGTCCGGGAACGTGTCGATCCCTGCATCGTGGAACTGATCGACGCGATAGTTCCAAGCGGCCGGCGCCTGCCCGATGCAGAGGCTTTTCCATTTCCCATCGACGAAGCAGGCTTCCTTCGCCACATCGAACCACCCGCCGTACCGCTTCCCGATATCGTCGGCGAGCTCGGTCACGTCGGCGAGCTTCGGTGCGTAGAGATACGTGTCGAACTCGACGCCGACGGAGATGTCCGCACCCCGGCCGCTGCCGATCACCGAAGCGGTCTTCGTCCCCAGTTCGTCCCCGGCATAGCGCTCGACGTGGACGTCCATCCCCGTCTCCTGCGCGAGATCCTTGCCGAGTTGGTCGATCTGCGTGTTGTTCTCCGGCACGTAAAACTGCCCAACCAGGACGGTGAGCTTCGTGCCTTTGAGCGCGTTCTGCGCTAATGCCGGCGTCACCAACGTGCCCGCCGCGGCCCCGGCCAGAAGCGTGCGGCGGCTCAGGCGGAGTCCGCCGCCTGTTCTCGTCTCGATCATGGTTTCCCCCGTTCGTTTTTCTTTGGGGCAAGCTTAGACCGCGCCTGCCCTCCCGGAAAGCCGTTTGATCCCTATCCGAATCGTCGGAACCACGACAGCGTGTAGGCGATCTCCGCCGCGAACGCCGAGGGTCGCATCGATGCCGTGGCGTGCCGTGCATCGGGGATGCTCACCAGAGCGGACGGCACGTTCCGCCATTTCAGCGCCGCATACATCTGCTGCGCTTCCGAGATCGGCGTCCGCGTATCGGCGTCCCCGCCCATGAGCATCGTCGGCGTCGTCACGCGCTCCGCGAACGCGAGCGGCGAACGGTCCCGATATTTCTGCAGATTCTCCCACGGCGGCACTTTGTCGAACCACAAGTCGCCGAGATAGAGGCCGATATCCGCGGTGAGTGCCCAGGTCTCCTGATTCACCACCGGCTTGACGGACACCGCCGCGCGGAAGCGGTCGGTGTGCGCCACCGTCCACAGCGTCAGCACGCCGCCCCCACTCGTCCCGGTCACGTAGAGCTGGCTCTCGTCGATTCCGCCTCTCGCGACGGCCGCATCGACCGCGTCCATCAGATCCCGCCAGTCCGGTCCGGGATGCTTGTCGTGCAGCGCCTGTGCGAACGCCTCGCCGTAGCCGATCGAGCCGCGTGGGTTCACGAGCAGCACCGCATATCCGGCCGCGGCGAATGCCTGATGCTTGATCGAGAACCGGTCGCCGTAGCTGGCGAACGGCCCGCCATGGATCTCCAGGATCAGCGGCAGCCGCTGCGACGCAGCCGCATCGCGCGGCCGCAGCAGCCAGCTCTGGATCCGCGCGGCATCGAGGCTCGCACTCGTCCAGAACATCTCCGCCTTCACGAACCCGCCCACATCTCGCGCGAACGCGCCGTTGAGGTCCGTCAGGGCGTGCGCCGTGCCGTCCGGCTCGATCAGCCCGATCTCGGACGGCACGTCGCTGCGCGACCGCGAATAGACGATGGTCCCGTCGGCCGCTGCGGTGAACGTGCCGGACGAATACGGCATCTCGATATTCGTCCCGCCCACGTCCCGAACCAGCGGCATGAACGTGCCGTCCGGATCGCGGCGGGCGATCACCTTGCCGCCTTCCTCGTCGAACGACACGAACAGCGCGTCACCGGCCCATGCGATTCCGTCGACGCTGCGGTCGAGGTCCGGCATCAGCTCCGCAGGCGCGCCGCCTTGCGCCGGAATCACGTATACCCGCCGTCGCGGCGCCGAGACGCCGGTGCGCGCCACCCCGGTGAACGCGATCCGCCCGTCGGCCGCGACCGCCGGCATCGCATCCGCGCCGGGCCGGTCGGTCAGCTGCGTCACCGCACCATCGGTCGCATCGATGGCGTGCAGGTTCATGTCCATTGGCGCGGCGTCCCAGTCCTCGCGCCGGCTCGCCGACAGGATCACGGCACGCCCGTCCGCCGACCACGCGAGCCCCGGCCCGTGCACGAACCCGCTCGACCACGCCCCGCTGCTGATCTGGCGCGGCGCGTCGGCTCCGTCCGCGCCTGCGACGAACACCTGGAACGCGCCTTCGCCGACATGTCCCTGAACGTCATGGCGATAGATGCGCCGCTCCGTCAGCCGCGGCGGCGTGTTCCACACGGCTCCCGGCGGCGCTTGCGGCAGATCGACCCAGCCGGGCGCCGGCGCGGCCATCATCTGCTGCCACGCGAGCCGCCGCCCGTCCGGCGACCATGCCAATTCCCGCAGCGACGAAGGAGCATGCGCGAGCGTGCGACCCACCCCGGCGCCGGTATCGAATACGACGATCTCGGTCCCGCTTTCGGCCTTCCGCAGATAGGCGAGACGGCGGCCGTCCGGGGAGAACCGCGGCGTCTCGATCCGGTCGTTGCCGTCGATCTCGCGCCAGCTCCGCCGGTCGTCGCTGAGCAGCAGCGTCGCGCGCCGCCGATCCGTCATGACCTCGCGGTCGATGCGGATAAAGCAGAGCCGCCGTCCGTCGCGCGATATCTGCGGCTCGACGGCATGGCAGAGACCGAACACATCGGCCGCCCCGAACCCTCGCGTGGCTTGGCTCGCGGAAATAGCGTCGTCGGACATGCAGTCGGGCTCCTGGAAGGCGGTGAGGGCGCGGCGAACGCGCGCTCAGTCAGCCTGGAGCGCCGCGAGCAGAAGGTCGAGGGTCGCCTTCGCGAAGTCACGCATGTTGGCGACGCGGCCGTCGATGCCGGTTTCGAGCGTCAAGCTCTGCTCGACCGGTCCGCCGATCGCGATGCAGGTGTGGCCCGCGGCGTCTCCATAGCGATTGCCGCTCGGCCCCGCGGCGCCGGTTTCGGCCAAGCCCCATGTCGTCCCGAGACGCTCCCGCATCGTGCGGGCCAGCAGGGCGGCATACGGCTCGGACGCCGAGCGGATCCCCGCCATCTCCGCGCCAGTGATGCCGAGCAGTGCCGTGCGCGCCTGCTGCGTGTAGACGACGGCCCCGCCCGCGAAATACGCGCTCGCTCCCGGCACCGAAAGCAGCGCCGCAGACACCAGGCCGCCGGATGAGGATTCCGCGACGGCGATGGTCTCACGTCGCCCTTTCAGAAGGGCCCCGATGCGCTCGGCGATCGGCAACAGACGGTCCATCGATACACTCCAGACGAGGTTGACGCGATGCGCCGGCCGCGTGAGCGTCCAGCGGGCTCGAGCTGACCGTCATGCTCGCCGACCCGTGCTGCCCGATCGTCGATCCCGGCAGCCCACTCCGCCTTCCGGCAGAGCGTGCGCGAGAGCGTCGCCACCGCACGCCGCCTCGGGGTGGGCCGACTGAGCGTGCTCACCGGCGACGCGCCCGCCGCTCTTGCCGTGCCGGAACGCGAGGGCTACCGAGGCCCGATCGGGCTCGAGTTCCGTCCGACCGCGGCGATCGCGGTGGCGCTGGAAGCGATCGTCGCGTGCTCGTGCCCGAGGCGTTGCAAGCATCCCGATAGGAGGAACATCATGCGTTATCTGCACACGATGGTTCGTGTCACCGACATCGACAAATCCCTGGCCTTCTACCGCGACCAGCTCGGGCTGAAGGAAATGCGGCGCACCACCAACGAGCAGGGCCGCTACACGCTGATCTTCCTCGCCGCTCCCGAGGACGACAAGGGTGCCGAGACGCGCGCGCCGATGGTGGAGCTGACCTACAACTGGGATCCGGAGAACTACACCGGCGGCCGCAGCTTCGGGCACCTCGCCTACGAAGTCGACGACATCTACGGCCTTTGCGACAAGATGAGGAAATCCGGCATCACCATCAATCGGCCGCCGCGCGACGGCCGCATGGCCTTCGTGCGCTCGCCCGACGGTATTTCCGTCGAGCTCATCCAGAAGGGCAGCGCCCTGCCGCAGCAGGAACCCTGGAAGTCCATGCCGAACACCGGCGCCTGGTAAACGATCGGCAGGATAGGGCCATCCGGGAATGGGTCCGTTCTCGGATGTGCCCTTCTCTCGTGGGGGAGGGCCAGGCCGCCGCCCCTCGAAGGCCGCGCCAGACAGGCTGCCTTCCTCCAGCACCGCCAAGAAGGCGCGCTGCAGCTTGTCCGCAGCCCACTCCGCACGCGCAGCCACTACACGGATCGCGCCTACGCAGTCGGCGCGTCATATTCCGCCGAGATGTCCTTCCCGGTGTAGTCCGGCATCAGAGCCGCCGCGACCAGGCTCACCACCGCGCACGCAGCTATGTAGATCGCGATAGCGTAGCCCGTGTGATACGCAGCGAACAGCGCGGTCGCCATAAGCGGCGCCGGACCCCCGGCGATGATCGAGGCAAGCTGATAGCCGAGTGATGCGCCACTGTAGCGCAGACGCGGGGTGAACGCCTCGGCGATCAGCGCGGCCTGAGGGCCGTACAGGATGCCGTGCGGGATCAGCGACACGACGATCGCGACGAACACGACGGAGGGGATAGCGCTCTCCAGCATGCCGAAATAGAGGAACCCGAATATTCCAGTGACCGCCGCACCGACCAGGTACGTGTTCCGTCGACCGATCCGATCGGAGATGTGGCCCGCCAGCGGGATGGTGATGAACGACACGCATGAGGCAGCGAGCACGGCAGCCAGGATCAGATCCCGCGGCATCTTCAACGTACCGACGCCGTAGGCGAACACGAAAGCGGTGAAGATGTAGAACGGTGCCTGCTCCGCCATGCGGAGCAGGGCCGACAAGATGATCTCGCGCGGCTGCTTCCTGATAACCTCGATGATTGGTGCTTGTTCGATCTTTCTGGTCGCGACAAGTTCCTGGAAGACCGGCGTTTCGAGGATACCGAGGCGGACCCAGAGGCCGACGCCGATCAGGATGATGCTGAGGAAGAATGGCACGCGCCAGCCCCAGGTTGCGAAATCGGCGCCCGACCATGCGCTGACTCCGAGGATCACCAGGTTCGACAGGAACAGGCCTGACGGCACGCCGAATTGCGGCCACGAGGCAATCAGTCCGCGGCTGCCGTGCCCCCGCGCCCATTCCATCGAAATCAGCACGGAACCACCCCATTCACCACCAACGCCGATGCCCTGCAGCACGCGCAGCACAGTCAGGATGATCGCGCCCCAGATGCCGATCGAGGCGTAGCTCGGGACGAGGGCGACAAGGAATGTGGCGATGCCCATCAGCATCAGCGTGGCAATGAGGGTCGCCTTGCGGCCGATGCGGTCGCCATAATGCCCGAAGATTGCGGCGCCGATCGGCCGACCGACGAAGCCGACGAAGTAGGTGCCGAAAGATGCGAGCGTTCCGGTCAATGGATCGTCGTTGGGGAAGAAGAGTTGCGGGAAAATCAGCCCGGCGGCGGTCCCGTAGATAAAGAAGTCGTACCACTCGATCGTCGTGCCGACGGTAGCGGCGATCACTGCCTTGCGCAGTTCCCGACGGTGCTGAGCGTCGGTAAGCTCGCCGTGAGTGGTGGTGACAACCATGGTTGTACCCTCCCATGCAGCGGCCAGATTCCTTGAACGGCCGATCTTGTGACTGTTACAATGCGACTTGTCGGGTTATGCGGCAAGGTCGGCCCGTGCGGACCAACCAACCTCCCCGCTGCAGCCGCCCCCGAATCGGGGTTGTTGAGGCGGAGCACAGCACCGCGCTGTTCGATCACATCACCGCCGTTCTCAGGTCCGTGAGACTCGCCTGCGAAGCACGGGATGCCGCGATGGCCCCTGCCGGGCCGGCATGTGCAATGGAGCAGCCGGCCGCGACGGTTGCCCAAGGCCGCCTCGCATCTGCGCGCTCGGTCCCAGCGGTTCGCTCCGAAGCGCTCACTCCCTTGCATGCGGTCGCGGGGTGGGACCGAGGATCTGCCGGCCCGAACCAAGCGAGCCGAACCCGACCGGGATTCACGCTCTT
>DATAPS010000577.1:0-2552 GCA_036265085.1 Acetobacteraceae bacterium
CGAATGCGCTCGTATCGGCTTCGCCCGCCGTGTCGATTCGGCCGATCGCCTCGCCGATCTCGCCGGGCCGGCATCGGATGCACGAACCGTCAGGCCCGCGCTCGGCGACCCCGGTATCCCCGTCGCAGCGGATCAGCGCTATCGGGAAGCGATGCGCGAAGACGGAAGGAACGCGGCCGATCGCGCCAGGCCGACCTTCGCAATTGTACAAAGAGACGTTGCCTTCCGTGGAGGCGTAAAATTCAAGAACCTGAGGGATTGCGAACGTTCGGGTAAAACGCTCCCAAACATCGCCGCGCAAGCCGTTGCCGACGCAGAGACGCAACCGGTGGAGGCCTGCTCGTTGGTCTTCGGGTGCGGCCAGGAGGTAGCGGCACAACTCTCCGATGTAGAGGAACAGCGTGCACTCGCCATCGACGATATCCGCCCAAAACCGGGCGGCCGAGAATCGCTCCCGGATCACGACGGCGCCGCCTCGCACGAGCATCGCGCCGACCGCGACGATTCCTCCGGTGCTGTGATAAAGCGGCAGACAATCGTAGAGGCGATCGTGCGGACCCGCGTCGATCATGCCGGCGAACCACAGGCTCCATTCCAGGATGCGGTAGTGACTGATCCTCGCCGCCTTCGGCAGCCCGGTCGTTCCGGACGTGTAGATCAGCAAGGCGAGCTCGCGATTCGACCGTGGCCCGTCCGAAGGGGGAGGGGATGGATCGTCGGGATAGAGCTGCCGGTCCAGAGAAGTCCATCCCGCGTCGGCGGCCGGAGCGCCAGCGAGCCACAGCCCGCACCGGCTCGGGAGTTCGGAGCGGATCGCGTCGACCGCCGGTGCGAGGGCCGGCGTCGTGATCAGGTGCGTCGGCTGAGCCGCGCGGATCGCGTGCGCGAGCGCGCCGCCTTCCAGGCTCGTGTTCAGCAACGCGACGACCCCGCCCGCGCCGGTGACGCCAAGCCAGATCGCCGGATATTCCACGCAGTTGTGCATCAGCAGGCACACGACATCCCCGGGTGCGAGCGCCTGCGACCGTGCCCAGCTCGCGTAACGGCGGCAGCGGCGCTTCAGCTCGGCGTAAGTCACGGTCTCGTCGTCGGCGACCAGCGCAGCGCGATCGGCGAATTCACTGCCGAGCCGCTCGATTTCACCGGGGAGGGTGACGTCGAGGTCTCGGGTCAACGGCCGGATGCTCTCCAACGCGCGGATCCAGGATCTCAGCGGAGGCGACGCGCGCGCATCTCGGTCCGTGTTCAACTCGCCGCCCTCAGCATGATCTCGTAATGACACTGTTGCACGGCCGGGATAAGAGTGCATCTGCTAGCGCCAGGGGTTGAGGTATGATGCGGGAGCGCTTCGAGGTGAACGATGGGCCGGCAAGCTTGCCGCTTTTGCGTGAGCCGACCGGCACCAGTCCGCTTGTCGCCTACGGCCTGGCCGGGTTGCGGCATTGCTGGATGCCGGAGCGTGGGACATGGTCTCACAAGTTTCATCTGGACGGTCGAAAGACGCCGAACGAGTCGGTTCCTCACAGCGACTTGTACTACTCGCTGAACGTATTGCTCGGCTTCGCCCGCGTCCGCGGAGCGGTTTCCGGTGAGCCATACGACATACCCGTCCTGTTCAGGACGTTGTGCGAGGCGGCGAGCGGCGGCGACGTGCGGAAGGGCGCCTGCGGAATGGCGCTCTGGGCGGCGGCGGAACTCGATCTCGACACACCAGGCGCGATGGCCGGAAAGTTGCGCGGCTTCGCATCCGACATTTCTCCGCTCGCGTCCTGGACGGCGCAGGACGTTGGGCTGACGCTGTCGGGTGCAGCCGCGCAAGCCCATCGCGATCCGTCGTGGCGACCGCTGGCAAAAGCGCTGCGAGATCTGCTGCTGTCCCGCTTCTGCGGGCCGGGCGCCTTGTTCCACGATAGCGGGTCCGGACCACGCCGGCAGTTCGCGACTTTCGCCACGCAGGTGTACGTCGCGTTGGCGCTCTATCAGTATGCCGCACTCGCGCAGGATGCGCAGGCGGTCGGCGCCGCCAATGCATGTGTGCGGAAGCTGCTCGAGCTGCAGGGGCCGTTGGGCGAGTGGCCCTGGTTCTATCGTCCGGGCCCAGATCGCGTCCTGGACTTCTACGAAGTCTACTCCGTGCACCAACACGGAATGGCCCCCGCGCTGCTCCACCACGCTGTCCGGCACGAAGTGCCGGGTGCCCGCGAAGCCATCGTGAAGGGTTTCGAGTGGCTGTTCGGACGCAACGAGCTCGGGGTCACCATGCTCGTCCCCGAACTCAGCCTGATGTATCGCTCGCAGGCGCGACGCGGTAGCGCGGGCCGACGGTCGACGCGCCTGCTGCGCGCGGGCGCGAAGGTGCTCACGGGCCGCAAGGGCGTTCCCGCCGGGGCCGGCGCGCTCCGCCTGACGCAAGAGATGCGCAGCTACGAATATGGCTGGTTGCTCTGGTCGTTCGGAGATCGCGCCGATTATCCGGAACTCACCCATCGCGCCGAGTTCGTCGCGTAGTATCGCTGCGACAATGAGGCCGCGCCTCTCCGCGCGATGCGCGG
>DATAPS010000578.1:0-17557 GCA_036265085.1 Acetobacteraceae bacterium
ATCCATGGCGGCGATCCAGCTCGCGTTGCTGGTGGCGCTCGGGGTGACGCTCGCCCTCCTGCTGATGGCGCGCTGGGTGGCGCGGGTTCTGGGCGATGTCGGATCCAATGTGATCGGGCGCGTGCTGGGCGTGCTGCTCGCGGCACTGGCCGCGCAGATCGCGATCGAGGGCGTGCGGGAGAGTCTCGGACTCAGGTGACCGCCGGCCAGATCCGGGCCAGGCCTTCCTGCAGTCCGAGCGGCCGCACGCCCAACATTCGGACCATCGGCTCGATGGAGAACGCCTTGTCTTCGAGCAGCCGCCGGATTTCCGCCGTGCGGACCGTGGGCAGCCCCGGAATGAGCCGGGTGAGCGGCGCGGCGGCGCATAGGATGCCGGACGGGAAGGAGACGACCTTCGGTGGCTTCAGCCCCGCTGCATGTGCGACCAGGCGCACGAAGGCCGCATAGGGCAGGGGGTCGAGGCCGGCGATCACCATCGCCTGCGGCTCGCGCCATTCGACCGCGAGTGCCGCGAGCACGCATTGCGTGACGTCGTCCTGATAGATCGGCTGCACCAGCGCCCGCCCGCCGTCCGGCAGCGGAACGAGCGGCAGGCGCCGCAGCAGGCGGGCGAGCCGCTGGACGTTGTCCTCGCCGCGCGCACCGTAGATCATCGTCGGGTGCAACATTATCCCCGGCCGTCCTGACGTCATCAGCGCAGCCTCGCCGGCGACGACCCCCGAGCCGTGCGCATCCGGCCAGCGCGTGAAACGGCGCGTGCTGCCGAGCAGCACCAGCCGCGCGCGCGAAGGCGCGGCGGCCAGGATCGCGCCGGTATGCCGGGCGTGCGCGCAGGAGACGACATGCTCCGCATCCGCCAGCACCGCCGCGAGACCGATCTTGTCGCGCAGATCGACGATACGCGGCGTGCGGCCGATCCCGGTCGTGGTCCAGCGCATTCCGTCACGTACCACAGGCACGACGTCGCCGCCGGCGACCAGCACGGCACGTGCCACAGCCGAGCCGGACCGGCCGCTCGCGCCGACCACATGGACCGTCCCGATCATGTGGTAGTCCCATGCCACATCGATAAATCCTTGACGCAGCAAGCGTCTCTCGGCATATCGCGCGGCTCGCACGAGGAATTGCAGATGTTGAAGACCACTCCGTCGCTGAAGCCCGCGGAGGTGACGAAGGATTGGGTGCTGATCGATGCCGAGGGTCTGGTCCTCGGGCGTCTCGCCGCCGTCATCGCCAACCGGCTGCGCGGCAAGCACAAGCCCACCTTTACCCCCCATGTCGACTGCGGCGACAATGTCGTTGTCATCAATGCGGCCAAGGTGCACGTCACCGGCAAGAAGGCGGAGCAGTCCGTCTTCTACTATCACACCGGCCATCCGGGCGGCATCAAGGGCCGCAGTGTCGGCGAGCGTCTCGCTAGCCGCTACCCCGAGCGCGTGCTGGAGAAGGCGGTCGAGCGGATGATCACCCGCGGCCCGCTGCAGCGCGCGCAGATGAAGCACCTGCATGTCTATGGCGGCTCCGAGCACCCGCATCAGGGCCAGCAGCCCGCGGCGCTCGACGTCGGCGCGCTCAATTCCAAGAACAGGAGGGCCTGACGCGATGTCCGGCACCCAGACGACCCAGGGCGGCACCCGCACGCTCGCCGACCTGAAGGACCTCGCGGTCGCCGCTGCCCAGCCGGCGGCGGATGCGCCGGTGAAGCGCGAGCCCAAGCGTGACGCGCAGGGCCGCTCCTACGCCACCGGCCGGCGCAAGAACGCGGTCGCACGCGTGTGGCTTAAGCCCGGCAAGGGCGAGATCATGGTCAACGGCAAGAAGGTGGGTCAGTATTTCGCCCGCCCGGTGCTGCGGATGCTGATCACCCAGCCCTTCCTGGTGGCGGATCGCTACAACCAGTTCGACGTGTACTGCACCGTCGTCGGCGGCGGCCTCTCCGGCCAGGCCGGCGCGCTGCGGCACGGAATCAGCCGCGCGCTGACCCATTACGAGCCGGACCTGCGGCCGATCCTGAAGATCGCCGGCTTCCTCACCCGCGACCCCCGCGTCGTCGAGCGCAAGAAGTACGGCCGCGCCAAGGCCCGCCGCAGCTTCCAGTTCTCCAAGCGCTGAGTGTGCGTCCGGCTCTCTGGAACCCTGGTGTTCCAGACGGCTGGCCGGCCCTATAGTCGAGCCCCTTCCAGGAGAGGCGCCATGGCGCAACCGGCGAAAGTCTTCATCGACGGCGAGGCCGGCACGACGGGGCTCGGCATCCGCGAGCGCCTCGATGCCGACCGCGACATCGAGATCGTCAGCGTTGCGCCCGATCGCCGCAAGGATCCTGAAGCTCGCCGCGACGCGATGGCGGAGGCCGACCTCGTCGTGCTCTGCCTGCCCGACGCGGCCGCAAAGGAGTCGGTGGCGCTTGCCGAGACGCTTGGCAACCGCGCCCCGAAGATCCTCGACGCCAGCACCGCCCACCGCGTCGCGAACGGCTGGGTCTACGGCTTTCCCGAACTCGAGCGTGGCCAAGCCGAGCGCATCGCCCGCGCGAGCCGTGTCGCCAACCCAGGCTGCTACCCCACGGGCGGCATCGCGCTGATCCGCCCGCTGGTCGACGCGGGCGTGCTGCCGCGCGACTACCCCCTCACGCTCAACGCGGTGTCCGGCTACTCCGGTGGCGGCAAGTCGATGATCGAGGCTCACGAGCGGACCGGTGGCCCGGCGTTCAACCTCTACGGGCTCTCCCTCGAGCACAAGCACGTCCCCGAGACGCTAGCCTATTCCGGCCTCGCGCGCCGCCCGGTCTTCGTCCCCTCGGTCGGGCATTTCCGGCAGGGAATGCTGGTCTCCGTGCCTCTGTTCCTGAACATGCTGACCGGTGCCCCGCGCACCGCCGACCTCCGCGCCATCTTGGCCGAGCGCTACGCAGGGGAGCGGCTGATCCGCGTCATGCCTTCCGATGCAAGCGGCGAGATCGAGCCGGAAGCGCTGAACCATACCGACCTGCTGGAACTCCGCGTCTACGGCAACGACGCGTACGGCCATGCTGTGCTGGTGGCCCGCCTCGATAATCTCGGCAAAGGCGCATCGGGCGCTGCCGTCCAGAACCTGCGGTTGATGCTCGGCCTCGATGCCGACAGCCGCGCGGAGCTTGCTCATGCCGAATGATCAGCTGACGATCGGCGTCGCCGTCCCGGCTGCGGGGCCGATCCATGCCTTCGAAGGCGTGCTGCCGACGATCGCCGCCGGCGTCTGGATCGCGCCGAGCGCAGCGGTGATCGGCAATGTCGAGATCGGCGAGCAGTCGAGCGTGTGGTTCCACTGCGTGCTGCGCGGCGACACGAACTTCATCCGCATCGGCCGACGCTGCAACGTCCAGGACGGCACGATCATCCACGTCAATGCCGGCAACTACCCGACGATAATCGGCGATGACGTGACCATCGGCCATGCCGCGATCGTGCACGCCTGTACGCTGCATGACCGGGCCTTCGTCGCCATGGGTGCCACCGTGCTTGACGGCGCGGTGATCGAGGAAGGTGGCTTCCTTGCTGCCGGCGCGCTGCTCACGCCGAACAAGCGGATCGGGCGCAACGAGATGTGGCAGGGCTCACCCGCCAGGCTCGTGCGCGTCATGGATGCCGAGGAGCGGGCCACGTTCGACCTGACGGCCAAGCACTATGTAGAGCTTGCGGGCCGATACCTAGGCGAACCCCGCGGAGGGTGAACTTGGCCGTTAGGTCACTACGTAGGAACTGCGTTCCAACGTAGAGAAGTGTCGTTCCATGAAATCCGCCACCCGAATTGCCGCGCTCACGCTCGCGCTGTTGCCGATGGCCTGTGCGCCGGACCCGATCCCAGACCACGCGTTCCTACAGAGCGCCGCCCCGTTCGGCAGCAACCAGGATCCGCAAACGGCCGCCATCGTCGTCGGAGCCTGGACCCTGGCGAGTCCCGCCCGCTCCGCCAACAACCCGCTGGCGGGTGCGCGGGCGATCGCAGCCGTCGATTATATGGCGGGCGATCTCTATGCCAACCCGCGCTGGGAGTTCATCAGCCCGACGATCAAGCAGCAGATGCTGCAGGCCCGCGGCGAGGTGCGCTCGGCGGTCGGAATCGCGCCGAACGCCCCATCGCAGGAGGTCGTCGACTCGCTCCTCTCCGTCGCGGCTGCGCAGGCCGTCGCGAACGCTCCGGCCGTGTACGCCTCTCTGCAATCTCCCGTGTTCACGCGACCGCCCGAGCAGACGTATGCGGCCCTCACGAACCTGCCGCCGCTGCCGATCGCAAACGTCGCGACGCAGCACTTGAACTCCGCGATCAACGGCCCCGGCGATCGTCGATGCTTCCCCTGCGGCTGAACGGATGAGGTGCCGATTGCGGGGTTGGCCGATCGCGGTCGCCGGACTCGCGGTCGTTGCCGTCGCCGGGCGCCCGCCGTCGGCGGTCGCGGCGGATTGCCCCTGCTTCGACGAAGCGGCTCTTGTCAAACGCGTGATGCCGACCGTGGTGAACATCAAGGTGACGATTCCGGCCAAGGCGGTCACGAAGACGACGAGCGTCGCCGTCCAGCCGCCGGAGTCCGATACGCTCGTGGGGTCCGGTTTCATTATCGATGCGGGCGGGCTGATCGTCACGAACCGGCATGTCATTGAGGGCGCACGCCGCATCCTGGTGACGTTCTACGACGGCCGGGTGTTGCGCGCCTCGGTCGTCGCGATGGGGAGCCTCGCCGATCTCGCGGTGATCCGCGTCGACGCCAAGGCGCCGCTGCCGACCGTCGAGTTCGGCGACAGCGATGCCGTCGCGATCGGCGAGCCGGTGCTCGCGATCGGCGATCCGCTTGGCTTCGGCGGTACGGTCACGTCCGGGATCGTCAGTGCGCTCAACCGGAACATCCGCTCCTCGCCGTTCGACGACTTCATTCAGACCGATGCCGCGATCAATCATGGCAATTCCGGCGGCCCACTGTTCGACCTCTCGGGACACGTGATCGGCATGAACACTGCGCTGGAGTCGCCCACGACCGGGTCGATCGGGCTGGGCTTCTCGATGCCGTCGAACGACGTCAGGATCATCGCGAAACTGCTGATCGACGGGAAGCGCATGCCGGGCTGGCTCGGCCTGTCGCTGCAGCCGGTCGCAGCGCTGATCGCGGCGGCGTTCGGCTTGCCGCCCGAGCGTGGCGCGATCGTCGCCTCGGTCATTCCCGGCGGCCCGGGAGCGCGCGCCGGCGTTCAGCCGGGCGACGTGATCGTCGCCTTCAATTCCGAACCGGTGAGCGATGTCCGCGAGGCGCTGAAGCTCGCGGCGATCAAGGAGGTCGGCTCCGTTGTTACACTCACCGTTCGACGGAACGGAGCGGATCAGCAGATACCGGTGACGCTCGGTTCATGGCCGGAGCCTGTGGTGCAGCGTGGCTCGCGGACGCAGATGGCCGCCAACCCGGCAGTGGTTCCCGATTTCGGCCTCGACCTGGCGAGGCCGACGAAGGCGCTGCGGAGCCGGTATCGACTTCCGAGCAACGCGGACGGCGTGATCATCACCGGTCTCGACACTGACGGCGCTGCCGGCGACGCGGACCTGAGGGTGGGCGATATGGTCTCCCACGTGCAGGATACGCCCGTGACAACTCCGAATCAGCTTCTCGGGATACTCAGGGCGGCAAGGACCGACGGCAAGATGGCCGTCGCACTGCTCGTCCAGCGCCAGGACCAGGTCCTCTGGGTCGGCATGTCGCTCAATGGGAACCGCTAGGTGCGCGCGCAGGCCGATCCCGCGTCGATGAGGTTTGCAGATCGTGGCTGACGTTTCCTCGTTCCCGGTCACGCGCATGCGGCGTCTGCGTCGCACGCCGGCCCTGCGGATGCTCGTGCGCGAGACGTCGCTCAGCGCCGATGACCTCATTTATCCGATCTTCGTCGAGGAGGAGATCGACGCGGCGCTGCCCGTCGCGTCCATGCCCGGCGTTTCGCGCATCCCGGAGCGCGCGCTGCCCGGCGAGATCGAGCGCATCGCCCGCGACGGCGTGCGCGCGGTGGTGTTGTTCGGGATCTCGCATCACAAGGACGACGTCGGCAGCGACGCATGGCGCGAAGATGGGCTCGTTGCGCGCATGGTGCGCGCCGCCAAGGGCGCCGCGCCTGAGCTGGTCGTCATCCCCGATCTCTGCTTCTGCGAGTACACCGTTCACGGCCACTGCGGCGTCATCGGGCACGGCCATGTCGACAACGACGCCACGCTGCAGAATCTCGGGCGACAGGCGGTCATCGCCGCAGGCGTGGGTGCGGACATCATCGCGCCGTCCGGCATGATGGACGGTCAGGTCGCCGCGATCCGCCGCGATCTCGACATCGCCGGTTTCACCGACGTGGCGATCATGTCGTACTCCACGAAATTCGCGTCCGGCTTCTACGGCCCGTTCCGCGCGGCGGCAGGAAGCGAACTGAAGGGCGATCGCAAGACCTATCAGCTCGACCCGATGAACGGCCGCGAGGCGCTGCGCGAGAGCGAAATCGACGCCGCCGAAGGCGCCGACATCCTGATGGTCAAGCCGGGGCTGCCGTATCTCGACGTGCTCGCGCGGCTCCGCGAGCGCACGTTGCTGCCGCTGGCGGCGTACCAGGTCAGCGGCGAGTACGCGATGATCAAGTTCGCGGCGCAGGCGGGAGCGATCGACGAGCGGACGACCGTGCGTGAGACGCTCGGCGCGTTCAAGCGCGCCGGCGCCGATCTGATCCTGACGTATTTCGCACGCGATGTGATCCGGGAAGGATTCTAGGGTTGATGCCGGATCGGAGCACGCACGGTCCGCCTCCTGGACGTCGCGGAACGGTCACGCTCCGCCCCCGTTTGCCACCTGACACCGAGCCGTTCTTCGACTATGCGCCAACGATGGCTCCTCGGTCGTGATCACGGCCACCAGGAACGGAGAGCAATCCAATGCCGCTGAAAGACAAGGTCGCGATCGTCACGGGCGGAAACAGCGGCATCGGCGAGGCGATCGTCCTCGGCTTGGCCCGGGAAGGCGCGAAGATCGTGATCGACTACGTCGCGCATCCCGAGGCGACAGAGGCGCTGAACCGGCGAGTCGCCGCACTCGGCGGCGAGGCGATCGGCGTCAATGCTGATGTCAGCAAGCTGCCGGACCTTCAGGCGCTGATCGAGGCGGCGGTGGCGAAGTTCGGGCGCGTGGACATCATGGTCAACAACGCCGGCATCGAGACCCGCACCTCGGTTCTCGACACCACCGAGGACCAATACCAGCGCGTCCTCGATATCAATCTCAAGAGCGCCTTCTTCGGCACGCAGATCGCGGCGAAGCAGATGATCGCGCAGGGCGGCGGAGGGCGCATCGTCAACATCACGTCGGTCCACGAGGACTGGCCGATGCCGGGCAACACCGCCTATTGCCTCGCCAAGGGCGGGATGCGGATGCTGACGCGCACCGCCGGCGTAGAGCTGGCGCCGCACGGCATCACCGTGGTCGGCGTCGGCCCCGGCGCGGTCGCGACGCCGATCAATCTCTCGACGATGCAGAATCCCGAGCTGCTGTCGAAGCTCAATGCCGCGATCCCGCTCGGACGGATGGCGAAGCCGGAGGAGATCGCCAGCGTCGTCGTCTTCGTGGCCGGGGATGGCGGGAGCTACATAACGTCGGCCACGATCTTCGCCGATGGCGGCATCATGCAGGCCAGCGTCGGGCTGTAGTCCGGCGCTTGCCGAACGATCCCGCGCGCACGTCGCACGTGGACCTCCTTCGTGAGGAGCGACGACCACGGCAGCGGCAAGCGCGGCGGCCAAGCGTGCCGGACCTGCGCGGGAACAGGCAAGATCATCAAGGCGATCGGCGGGGGCTGACGGCGCTACCATCACCCACGATGCGCTTACGGTGATGGCGAGTCTGCGCGCGCATCTCTTCGTTCGCTTCATGCGCTGGCAGGTCAAGCGCCGCGTCGGCCGCGCCATCGACATCGCGGCGATCCGCCGGACGCTGGACCGTCCGTACCGCCAGCGCACGCCACGCGGCATTTCGATCCGGCGCGGCGAGGGTCCGGTTCCAGGGGAGTGGGTGACGGCCGCCGACGCGGATCCCGCGCCGGTGCTGCTCTATCTGCACGGCGGCGCGTTCTTCGCCTGCTCGCCGCGATCGCATCGCCCGGTAACCACGGCGATGGCGCGCGCGAGCGGCGTGCGCCTGTTCGTGCCGGAATATCGGCTGGCGCCGGAGCACAGATTTCCCGCCGCCATCGACGACGTGGTCGCGTGCTGTGACTGGCTCGCCGCCGGCGGGCATCGCATCGCCGCGCTCGCGGGGGATTCGGCGGGCGGCACGCTCGTGCTCTCGACGCTGCTGCGCCTGCGCGACTCCGGACGTTCGCTGCCGCCATGCGCGATCGCGTTCTCCCCACTCACCGATCTTGCGGCGACCGGCGCCTCGCTGGCCGAGAACGACGCGAAGGATGCGATGTTCTTCGGCAGCGACGTGCATCGTCTCGCCGATGTGTATCTGGCCGCGGGCGGCGATCCGCGCGATCCGCTTGCGTCGCCGCTCTACGCCGATCTCGCCGGCCTACCGCCGCTGATGTTGCACGTCGGCGCCGACGAGGTTCTCCGCGACGACACGCTCCGTTTCGCCGCGCGGGCGCGGGAGGCGGGCGTCGATGTCACCCTGAAGGTATGGCCCGTCGTGCCGCATGCGTGGCAGCTGATGGGCGCGCTGCTTCCGGAAGGACGCCGGTCGGTGACGGAGGCCGCTCGGTTCATTTCCGATCATGCCTCGTGGCCCCTCCCCTCTGCGGAGAGGGTTGGGTGAGGGGGGAGGGTAATCCCTTCGACCTGTTGATATAATCCCCCGAGCCACGCGAACGGACCACCCATCGACATGGACGCAATCTCCGAGCCTTGGCCCGAACTGACCTATTCCTCCTGGCGCGACACCGCTGCGACGCTGCAGCTCTGGACGCAGATCGCCGGCAAGATCCGGCTGCAGCTCACCCCTTGGGTGAATCACAGCTGGCACGTCCCGCTTTACGTCACCTCACGCGGGCTCGGCACCTCGCCGATACCCGCCGGGAACGAAATTCTCGAGCTGGAGTTCGACTTCGTCGGCCAGCGCCTGCTCGCCCGCACGAGCGCAGGCGGGGAAGCAGCGCTTCCGCTCGTGCCTCAGGCAGTCGCGGACTTCTATGACGCTGTCCTGCACCTCCTGCGAGGCTTGGGTATCGCCGTCGCGATCAACGGCATGCCGAACGAAATTCCCGACGCGATCCGTTTTGCACAGGATCGCATCCACCGCTCATATGATGCCGACGCCGCGCACCGCTTCTGGCGCGCGCTGATTCGTATCGAGCGCATCTTCGCGCTGTTCCGGAGCGGCTTTCTTGGCAAGGTCAGTCCCGTCCATTTCTTCTGGGGCAGCTTCGACCTCGCGGTGACGCGTTTCTCGGGACGGACCGCGCCACCGCATCCGGGCGGTGTCCCCGGGCTCCCCGACGCCGTCGTGCGGGAGGCCTATTCGCACGAGGTTAGCAGCGCCGGATTCTGGCCGGGCAACGATCGCTTTCCCCGCCCGGCTTTCTACTCCTATGCGTATCCGGCACCGGCAGGGTTCCGTGATCGTCCGGTCACTGCGGGTGCCTACTTCGACGAAGCGCTGGGGGAGTTCATCCTGCCCTACGACACCCTGCGCGGCGCCGCGGATCCCGATGCCCTGCTGCTCGATTTCCTGTCCACGACCTATGCCGCTGCGGCGGACGCCGCCGGTTGGGATCGGGCGGCCCTGGAGGGTCCGCTGGGCGTTCCGGCACGGGTGCGCCCGATCTAGCTGACGCCCGCCCAGCGCAGCGTCTTCTTGTCTCCGCTGGCGACCCGCCTCAGCAGGCCTTCACCTTCACGTAGCTCCCCGGCGCGTCCTCGATCGGATTGAGCCCCGCACCGCCCGGCACGCGCGGTTCGACCCGCTGGTTGTCCAGTGCCGTGATCCAGCGCTGCCAGTCCGGCCACCACGACCCCGCGATCTCCGTGGCACTCTTGAACCACGCCTCCGGATCGCCGGGCAGATCCTGGTTGATCCAGTGGCTGTACTTTCCGCCCTCAGGCGGATTGACCACGCCCGCGATGTGCCCCGAGGCGGCCAGAACGAACCGGTTCCGGCCCTTGAGCAACTGCGTGCCCCAGTACGTCGTCTGCCACGGCGCGATGTGATCCTCCCGCGTCGAAATGAAATACGCGGGAATCGTGATCTTCGACAGGTCGATCGGCGTGCCGAGGAGGCTGATCGCGTTCGGCGTCGACAGCCTGTTCTCCTGGTACATGTTACGCAGGTAGAAGCTGTGCATTCGTGCCGGCATCCGCGTCGAATCCGCGTTCCAGTAGAGCAGGTCGAACGGGAAGGGATCGTTGCCGAGCAGATAGTTGTTCACCACGAACGACCAGATCAGGTCGTTGGCGCGCAGCATGTTGAATGTCGTCGCCATCTCGCTGCCCTCGAGATAGCCTCGCTTGTGCATCTTCTCCTCGAGCATTTTCAGCTGCTCTTCGTCGATGAAGACGTTGAGCTCGCCGCTCTCGCGGAAGTCGAGCATGGTGACGAAGAACGTTGCGGATTTGATCCGGTCGTCGCCACGCGCCGCCATGTAGGCGAGCGTCGAGCCGAGCAGCGTGCCGCCCAGGCAGTAGCCGATCGCGTTGATCTCCCGCTCGCCGGTCGCGCGCTCGATCGCGGTCAGCGCGTCGAGGATGCCCTCCTGCATGTAATCGTCGAAGCCCTTCTCGGCGAGGCGCTCGTCGGGATTGACCCAGCTCACCATGAACACGGTGTGCCCCTGCGACACCGCCCAGCGCACGAAGCTGTTCCGCGGCCGCAGGTCGAGGATGTAGAACTTGTTGATCCAGGGCGGAACGATCAGCAGAGGGCGCTTCAGCACGTCCTTGGTCGCGGGATCGTACTGAATGAGCTGCATCAAGTCGTTCTGATAGACGACCTTTCCCGTCGACACGGCAATGTTCTCGCCGATGCGGAAGGCGTCCATGTCCGTCATCTTGATGCGGAGCTGCCCGCGCCCGCGCTCGAGATCGGCGAGCAGGTTGCTCAGGCCCTTGATCAGATTCTCGCCGCCCGTCTCAGCGGTCTTGCGCAGCACTTCGGGGTTGGTGAGCAGGAAGTTGCTCGGGCTCATCGCATCGACGAACTGCCGCGCGTAGAAATCAACCTTCTGCTTGGTGTGCGGATCCAGACCGTCGACATGCGTCACGACGTCCTGCACGAAGCGCGCCGATAGCAGATAGCTCTGCTTGATGAAGTCGAAGACCTCGCTGTCCTTCCAGGCGTCGTCCCTGAAGCGGCGGTCCTTCGGGTCGGCGTCGATGACCGGCTCGCTCTCGATGCCCATCATCCGCCGCGTCGTGCTCTGCCAGAGCGACATGTAGTCCTGCCAGAATCCGATCTGCGCCTGCACCAGTTTCGCCGGGTTGGTCATCAGCTTGGCGGTCATCTCCATGAAAGCACCGGCGACGTTTAGCGGATCGACGTTGAACTCTCCGTGCGACTGGCGCTTCATCCATTCGGCGACGATCCGCTGCGAGCGCTCGGCGATGTCGGCCATCGAGCGGCCGACGGCGTTCGCGTCGGGGAGCTTGAACTCTTGCTCCTGCGGCTGGTTTGCCTCGCCCATGTGGCCCGAATCCTTCCCGTGTGTTTCCCGAGGCGCTAGATGTGCCGTCCGGTCGGTCTCGCCAGCCGGCGAGCCCCGATGGAGCAGCGTTACCGCCATGTGTACGAAAGTCGTGCGGTGTTTAGGCAAGAAGCGCCCGGCGATTCAAGCGTGTCCGGCGCGCGCCTTGCATGCGCGAACGCCATCGGCGCTATTCCTACCTGCAGCCGTTGCCCTGCTTTCGCTTGCGGGCTGTTCGGGTGGCGGTTCACTCAACCCCGTCGACTGGTGGCACGGTCTGCAGGGCGGTCCGCTCGACACCGCCCGGCCGCCGCCGCCGAACGCCGATGCGCCATATCCGAACCTCGCGACGGTTCCGCCGAAGGGCGCGCCGCCGGACATGAACACGCCCAATCAGATCGCGAAGGCACTGATTGCGGATCGCGAAAACGCGCACTACACGGCGGGCCTGTCCCCGCTGCAGGCGCCGCAGGCCACGAATGTGCTGCCGCGGCCAGCCGCCACACCCGGCGGGGCAGGCGGCGGCGATGCGCTGAGCGCCAGCTTGCAGGCCGCCTCCGCGCCGCCCCCGCCGCCCGCGCAGATCAAGCCGCTCGGGCCGCCGCAGCCGCCGTTGCCGAATGCGCCGGTGACGCCGCCCAAGCCCGCGCCGGTCGGCGCCGTGCAGACGACGCCGCTCGAGCAGCCCCCCGGGCCGTCCTCTGGGCCGCCGCCCGGCACGGCCGTTGTGCGATCGGCCCCGGGCGCCGACCTCCCCGCGATGCCGGATCAGCCGCCGCCCCTGCCGCAGCTCGCCGGCGTCGACCTGCCGACAAGAACCGTGCCGACGCCGCCGCCCCCCACGCCCCCAGCGCCGCCCGCGCCCCCGGGCGCGCCCGGGGCGCCGGTCACGATCGCCTTCACGCCCGGCTCGGCGGTGCTGCCGCGGGACGCGGCCGCCACCCTCAAGCAGCTGGCCGTGACGCGGGGGAACGCGCCGATCTCCGTGATCGGCTACGGCGAGGCGTCGTCGAACCAAGCGGACGCCCAGACGGCCGCCCTGCCGCTGGCGCTTGCCCGCGCCCGCGCGATCGCGGCGGGGCTCGGCGCGGCGGGCGTGCCGTCCGACGCCATCCGTATTGCTGCGGAGGCGGAGGGGCAGGGGGGTGCGGCGCGGATCGTGAGCAACTAAGCTGCGGGTCCAGCCTGTCACGGACCCGTTCCATGCCCGCAGAGTTCCACCGCATCCGCCGCCTGCCACCTTACGTGTTCGCCGAGGTGAACACCGCCAAGGCGCGCGCGCGGGCGGCGGGCGACGACATCATCGATCTCGGCATGGGCAACCCCGACAGCCCGACGCCGCCCCACATCGTCGCCAAGCTCGTCGAGTCGGTGCAGGATCCGCGCGCCCACCGCTACTCCGTCTCCAAGGGCATCCCCGGCCTGCGCCGCGCCCTCGCGGGCTACTACCGCCGGCGCTTCGGCGTCGCCCTCGACCCCGAGACGGAGGTCGTGGCCACGCTCGGCTCGAAGGAGGGGCTCGCCAATCTCGCCGCGGCGATCACCAGCCCTGGCGACACCATCCTGGTGCCGAATCCGTCCTACCCCATCCACCAGTTCGGCTTCATCATCGCCGGCGCCTCCGTCCGCAGCGTCCCCGCTACGCCCGACGCCGACATGCTGCGCGCGCTCGACCGCGCCGTGCGGCATTCCGTACCGAAGCCCACGGCATTGATCGTCAACTTCCCGTCCAACCCGACAGCGTATCTCGCCGATCTTGACTTCTACCGCGAGATCGTCGCCTTCGCCCGCCGCCACGAGATCTGGATCATGTCCGACCTCGCCTACGCGGAGATCTATTTCGGCGCCGACCCGCCGCCTTCGCTGCTGCAGGTGCCGGGTGCCAAGGAGATCGCCGTCGAGTTCACCAGCCTCTCAAAGACCTACTCGATGCCGGGCTGGCGCATGGGCTTCGCCGCCGGCAACGAACGCCTGATCGCGGCGCTCGCGCGCATGAAGTCGTATCTCGACTACGGCGCCTTCACCCCGATCCAGGTCGCCGCGACCGCCGCGCTCAACGGCCCGCAAGACTGCGTGCAGCAAATTCGCGACCTCTATCGCGAGCGCCGCGACGTGCTGATCCGCGGTCTCGGCGCCGCCGGCTGGGACGTGCCCAGCCCCGAAGGCTCGATGTTCGCCTGGGCGCCGGTGCCCGAGCGGTTCGCCCACCTCGGCAGTGTCGGCTTCAGCAAGCTGCTGCTCGCCCGCGCGAAGGTCGCGGTCGCGCCGGGGATCGGCTTCGGCGAGCAGGGCGACGGCCACGTGCGGATCGCGCTCGTGGAGAACACCCATCGCCTGCGCCAGGCGATCCGCAGCATTCGCGCCTTCCTCGCCACCGACAACGCGGCCCCGGAACTCACCGAGGCGGAGCGCGCCGAGGTGGTCTCCTGATGCAGCCCTTGTCGGTTGGCGTCGCCGGTCTCGGGACCGTCGGCGCGGGGGTGCTGAAGCTCCTTCATTCCAATGCCCAGCTCATCGAAGCCCGTGCCGGTCGCCCGATTACCGTCGGCGCCGTCTCCGCCCGCACCCGCGGCCGCGACCGCGGTGTCCCGCTCGACGGCATGCGCTGGCACGATGACCCGCTCGGCCTCGTCGACGACCCCTGCGTACACGTGGTTGCCGAGATGATGGGCGGGTCCGAAGGCCCGGCGCGGCAACTCGTCGAGGCGGCGCTGCGCGCGGGCAAGCCGGTGGTAACCGCGAACAAGGCGCTGCTCGCCGAGCACGGCACCGAGCTTGCCGCGATCGCCGAGAGCACCGGCGTCCCGCTCGCCTTCGAGGCGGCGGTGGCGGGCGGCATTCCCGTCATCAAGGCGCTGCGTGAGGGTCTCGCCGGCAACCGGCTGCACCGGGTGGCGGGGATCCTCAACGGCACCTGCAACTACATCCTCACCACCATGCGCGAGCAGAAGCGCGACTTCCACGAGGTGCTCGAGGAAGCCCAAAAACTCGGCTATGCAGAGGCCGATCCCTCGTTCGACATCGACGGCATCGACGCCGCGCACAAGCTGGCGATCCTCGCGGCGCTCGCCTTCGGGCGCGCGGTGGCGTTCGACGCGGTGCATGTCGAGGGCATCCGTAGCGTCTCCGCGCTCGACATCGCGTTCGCCGAAGAGCTCGGCTACCGCATCAAGCTGCTCGGCATCGCTCGGCGCAGCGAGGCGGGCGTGGAGGCGCGGGTGCATCCTTGCATGATCCTCGCGACCTCGCCGCTCGCGCGCGTCGATGGCGCGTTCAACGCGGTCGAAGCTGAGGGCGATTTCGTCGGGCGCGTCATGCTGGAGGGGCGCGGGGCAGGGGCGGGCCCGACCGCGTCCGCCGTGGTCGCCGACCTCATCGACGTCGCGCGCGGGCGAGCGACGCCGGTGTGGGGCGCGGCGTCGGAGGCGCTGACCAATGCGCCGTCGGTGCCGATCGCGACTCATGTGGGGTGCTACTACCTGCGCCTGATGGTCACCGACCGTCCGGGCGTGATCGCCGATGTCACGGCGGTGCTGCGCGACCACGGCGTCTCGCTGGAGAGCATGCTCCAACGCGGCCGCTCGCCGGGTGAGGCGGTGCCGGTGGTGCTGGTTACGCACGAAACGAACGAGGCGGAGATGACGCGGGCGCTCGCGGAGATCGGGGGGCTGGCGGCGGTCCAGGAGAAGCCGGCGATGATCCGGATCGAAGCCAGTTAACCCGCTGGCGCGCTCCCTCTCCCCGCGTGCGGGGTGAGGCCGGGCTCGTTTGCCGACCGACACGACGCAAGCGATGGCCCGAGCGGCGGCTTGCTGCGCGTCTCCCGCGGCGTCCGGCGCGTACCGGCGGCTCGGCGGCTTGATCTCGGCCTCAATCCCGTAGAGTTCCTCGGCCGTGCCAGCGCCTCCTCAGTGGCGCTGGCAAGTCCTAAACGTTCGTACTGGTGGTCCGGCTTACACGGAGGAGTTATTACGGAGACGGCGCCGCCACCGCAGGAGTCCCAGACCGGCGAGGGACGTCCCGAACCACCACAGACTGGCAGGCTCAGGCACTACCCGCGCCACCGGTTCGCTGAACAAGAAGTCATCCATTACGACGAGATTGACGCCGCCCGCCGGATCGTCGTTGGTGCCGCTAGCGAGAGGGTCGGTTCCGCTGGTAATCATCACGCTACCGATATCTTCGCCGGCATCGAACACTACGCCCAAAAACGAGAGGCTGGCTGGGCCACTGCCGATTGGGACGAACTGCTCGGTTAGCAGATTTCCATTCGGGTCGAAGAAGTCGATTCTGGCGCTATCCGCCAGTTCGACGTTGCTGAACACGGCGCCGAAGCCGCCGACCGTCGCAGCGGTACCGCCATTCGTCCCGGGGATAAAGAACGTGGCGTCGGTGACGGTGCTGCCGATCGGGGTGAAATCGCGTAGCGGACTGAATGTGCTGAAAATACTGCCGTAAGTCGCGTTGTTGAATTGACCCGCCAGCCCGTTCTGCGGACCACCCGATGGGGGCGCCTGGACAAAGCCAGTTCCGGGTGTGGCAAATAGCGCGCCTCGGGTCTGCAAGAAGCCACTGAACGGGGTTCCGGCGACCGCATTGGTGTCCACCCCACCACCACCGTCCCAGTTGATCTCACGCCGACCGCCTGTGGTTCCCGGGGCGTTGCCGTTGTTGGGGTCACCCAAGGCGGTCCGAAAGGCGCCGACGGTGCCCGAGATCGACGCGGGGCTGGACGTTCCTCCCACCTCGAACAGCACCGGAGCCGCCGCGAGCGGCACCGGCGTCAGCAGGCCCAGCAGGACAGCAGTCCCGCAAGCCTTTGCGATAGGAGTGTGAGTTAAGTTCATCGGATCCTCCAGACAGATGCTGAATTTCGACGACGAACGATCCACCAGGTCGAGAACAGACGCCCTACGGACGACGTTCCAGTGACTCGCGTTCTCCCACGAGATAGGAGCTAATATTAGGAGCGTCTAACAGGAAAATTGCAGGAAAATTGCAAGAAGTCAATGTGGAGCGGATCACGGTTGCGTGGTAGTTCCGCGACAGAGCCTGGGGACTGCGGCATCGACCCGATCGGCGTTAAAGTAGCCCGTCGGATCAACCGACCCGACCGGGGTCCGCGACCGCAAGCGACCTGATCGAGCTCGCCCGCGGCCGCACGACGCCGGTGTGGGGCGCCGCATTCCGAGCAGTTCACCAACGCTCCCTCGGTGCCGATGCGGGCGTGTGATCGCCGCGTTGCCGAATGCGCATCGCGAAGGTATCGACGAGAGATTCCGTGAGTTGAAGCACGAGGTGGAGAGCCTCGGCGAACTTCGCCGCGTGACCGGCAAGGCGCAGGCCGAGATAGCGTCGACGCTCAGGATCAAGCAGCCTTCGGTCTCCAAGCTCCAAAGGCAGACGGACATGTATCTTTCGACCTTGAAGAGTTATGTCGAGGCGATCGAGGGTCCACTCGACCTGATCGTATCTCTTCCGTTACGTTCACCGCTCCACATCGAGCGCCTTGGGAATCTCGGCCGTGCGAAGACAGGGACGCGACGCGGAGCGACGACGGCCACTGCGCGGCGTTCACGTGCGAAGGGGACGCGGACGGGTTGACATCTCGGCTCCTCCATCGGCCCGACGCTCGCATGTCGAGGACACCGAGCAGCCGCGCTGATTCGGTTGCGTAGCGGTCGCGCGGGCGCTTGTCCTCAAGGGCCTTGCCGGCGAATTTGTTGAAGAAGCCGACCTGGCCGAACATCGGCCCGACTCCGCCCATCTGCCACATCACCCACCGGATCGTTTCGTAGCGGCTGTTCGGATCGGCCGAGATAATTGTCTCGTCTTGTCGGCAAGATAGAGGAGGATCGCGCCCGATTCGAACAGCGCGAGCGGCGTGCCGCTCGGCT
>DATAPS010000579.1:0-3022 GCA_036265085.1 Acetobacteraceae bacterium
GGGCTAAGCGGAACGACTCCGGCAGCCGGGCAATCGCGGGAACACTTGCCCAATGATCAGCGCTTCCTGTGGACGCTCGTCTGTGCGGGTGTCGGCAGGGTCGAACTCCTCGAGCGCCATGACGGCGCGGGGGGGGGCGGCCGTCCTTTTGCTCGTCAGGAAGGTGTTCCGCAACGCTTGCGTCAGATACGCAAGCTCATCCCCGCCGCGTAGCCACCGCGGCCGGGCGAGGATCCTGGCGATGGTCTCCTGGACGAGATCCTCCGCGCTCTCGCGCGAGTCACACAGCACCGACGCGGTCCGTAACAGGCGACCGAGGTGCGCGCCGAGGACCTCGGGGTCGAGCCGCTGCATACCCGACCGGGAAGGAAGAGAGGAAGTCATGGCGAGGTAGCGCTATCGGAGCTCATTCCGCGGCTCGCAACTAGGCGGGCTGGGGCGCGATTGCCGAAGCGGTAGCGCCAGCCCTGACCCGGTGCCGTTTCTTGAGGTAAATCGGGATCGCCATCAGCGCGGCCCAGGTTGCGACCCACGCGAGGATCTTGAGAACGTCGGTGCCGACGCCGGCCCCCCCGAAGTAGAGGATGTTCCGGTTGGCGTCGAGGCCCGCGGCGCCGATCCAGAAGTGGTTCAGGAAGCGCCAGAAGCCCGGCAGCAGTTGGGGCGCGACGGTCCCGCCCGCACTGGGAAAGTTCAAGAAGATGAAGAGCAACGACGCGATCACGCCGGCCCTGAGGCCGATGCCGAGTTGCAGCAGGCGCGTGATGGTTGCGACCGCGAATGTGTAGAGGGCGCCCATGCTCAGCATCGCGACGATCGTTCCGAACGAGCCGCTGAAGGTGCCGTAGCCTGGCCCTCCGATTAGGTACGCGACGAGCGGGGCGAGCACGGAGGCGGTGGCCATGATCGAGATCCGGCGCCATTCGGGCAGTGTCGGGGCGGCGAATCCGAGGGCGGTGACGGTGAGGAACCCGCCCAGCGAGCAGATGACTACGAAGAAGAAGTTCGGCGTTTCCGAGGTGTTGTCCGGTGGTAACGGTCGAACGTCATCGACTGCCAACGGGCGGTTCTCGCCGGCCGCCGTCTGCCGGAACGCTGCTTCGATGAAGTTGGCCAGCGAGGGCGAAGCGGCGGTAGCGACGATCACGGCCGGCCGGTTGAGGCCAGGCACGTAGGCTCCGGCAAGCCGGCGCGCGGCGACCAACCGCCGTGCTTGCGCAACGCTCCCCAGTTGCGAGACGGCGAAGCCGTTCGTGGGTGTATCTGCGACCGCACGCGCGAGAGGCGCGGTGGCGGCCGGGGCCCCGACGATCGCCACCTTCACGTGGTGCGGCTTCGGGTCGTGAAGCGCGCCGATGAAGTTGGCGGCGAACCCCACCGCTACGTAGAGCGGCAACAACAAGGTCATCGTCGCCAGCCGCATTTCACGGGTGTTCCTGCCTGAGCCGTGCCCGCGGCCGTGGCCGTGCGTATCGCTGGGGGTCATCACTCACTCCTTCGACGTCGTGAAGATTGCGAGCAGTGACGGTGGCAGCGACTGGTGATGATCGAATCGCGCAAAACGCATAGTCCGCGATCGGGAAAGCTCGTAGTCGCGGGGGCGTGTCGGCTGGACCGCTGGGCGCGGTAGTGTCGTTGTTGCATGGTCACTGAGGGGCCAGCGGAGGTGTTGCACGGCCGGCGCGTGGAGCGCGAGGCGCTGGAGCGTCTGCTCGATGCGGTGCGTGGCGGACAGAGCCGGGTGTTGGTGGTCAGCGGCGAGCCGGGGGTTGGCAAGACGGCGCTGGTGGAGTCTGCGATCCGCTCTGCGCCAGGGTTCCGGGTCATGCGGGCGGTGGGTGTGGAGTCAGAGATGGAGCTTGCGTTCGCGGCGTTGCAGCAGTTGTGCGCGCCGCTGCTGGATCGCCTGGACCGGCTGCCGGCCCCGCAGCACGACGCGCTCGGGGTTGCGTTCGGGCTGCGGGCGGGGGACGCGCCGGATCGGTTTCTCGTGGGGTTGGCGGTGCTCAGCCTGTTGGCGGAGGTGGCCGAGGAGCAGCCGCTTTTGTGCGTGGTTGATGACGCGCAGTGGCTTGATCGGGCGTCGGCGCAAGCTCTCGTGTTCGTTGCGCGGCGGTTGCTGGCGGATTCGGTCGCGCTGGTTTTGGTGACGCGCAATCCGAGCGATGAGCTCCAGGGATTTGAGGAGCTGGTGGTCGAGGGGCTGGGCGATGGTGATGCGCGCGCGCTGCTGAGCTCGGCGGTCGGCGTTCCGTTGGATGAGCGGGTGCGGGAGCGGTTGGTCGCGGAGACGCGCGGCAATCCGCTGGCGTTGTTGGAGTTGCCGCGCGGGTTGACGCCGGCTGAGCTCGCGGGCGGGTTCGGTTTGTTGGACACGCCGGGGCTGTCGGTGCGGATCGAGGACAGCTTCCGCCGCCGGCTTGCCGGGCTCCCGGCGGATACTCAGCGGCTGTTGTTGGTGGCGGCGGCGGAGCCGGTCGGCGACCCGGTGCTGGTGTGGCGCGCGGCCGACCGGCTCGGGATCGCCGTCCAGGCAGCATCGAAGACCGATGGGTTGCTCGCGATCGGCGCGAGCGTGACGTTTCGTCACCCGCTGGTCCGCTCATCGGTGTACCAGGCCGCCTTGCTCGAGGAAAGGCAGGCTGTGCATCGCGCGCTGGCTGACGCGACCGATCCCGAGGTCGATCCCGATCGCCGCGCCTGGCATCTCGCCCAAGCGACGCCGGGGCCCGACGAGGACGTCGCGTCCGAGCTTGAGCGCTCGGCGGGCCGCGCACAGGCTCGCGGGGGCCTAGCGGCCGCGGCGGCATTTTTGGAGCGTGCCACGGCGCTGACGCCCGAGCCCGCGCCTCGGGCGAGGCGAGCGCTCGCAGCTGCCCACGCCGAGCATCAAGCCGGCGCGTACGACGCGGCGCTGCGACTGGTCGCGATCGCAGAGTCCGGACCGCTGAACGAGCTCCAGCGCGCACAGGTGGCTCTCCTGCGCGGTCAAATCGAGTTTGCCGTCAACCGCGGCAGGGAC
>DATAPS010000580.1:0-8871 GCA_036265085.1 Acetobacteraceae bacterium
GTCAGCATCGGTTCGGTCTCCCAGGTGTTTATTGGGGGGAGACTAGCAATCGCCAGGCCAGCCGGGCAATGCGGCCATAGGAAAGCGCCTCAGGAGGTTTCCTCGAGCTCGTCGAGGCTGAACTGCTCGGCCTCCTCGTCGTAGCTGAACAGCTCGGCGTAGCGGCCCCAGGCGATCGCCGTCCGCAGCGTCTCTTCCGCATAGTCGGGCGACATATGATCTTCCAGCTCCTCGCGGAACCGCACGGACGACGCGCGGTGGTTCCATCGCTCGTCGAGCGAGCGGCGGATGGCGGCGACCAGCGGCACATACTGGCGCATCGCGGATGCGAACAGCTTCTTCCGCGCATCCGTATCCGCATCGACGAACTGCCGACCCATGTCGGTGATCTTCAGGTCGCCCTCCGCCAGCTCCGCGAAGCGCAGCATCTGCAGCGTCTCGCCCAGCGGCAGCAGCTCGTCCGCCTCGAGTTGCAGCGATTCCGCGAGCGCGGGCAGGTCCGCCTTGCCGTTGTACGGCGGCCCGGCGAGCGTTTCGAGCAGGCCCGCGAGCAGGTTCGTCGAGACGGGGTGCAGCGGCGTCGAGAACTCGGTGGCCGGCGCCGCGGCGGTCGGCGCGGGCTTTACCGCGCGTCGGGTCATGACCGCGTAAATGTCGTCCACCATCTGCCGAAACGCCGGGTCGAGGCGGTTGCGGGGATGCGCGAACGGCACCTTCATCTCGGTGGCAACCCGGCCGGGGTTGGAGGCGAACACGAGGATACGATCGGCCAGCAGCACCGCTTCCTCGATGTTGTGCGTGACGATCAGCACCGATTTCACCGGCAGCCGACCCTCCGACCAGAGGTCGATCAAGTCAGTGCGCAGCGTTTCAGCGGTGAGAACATCGAGCGCGCTGAACGGCTCATCCATGAGCAGCAGATCCGGATGCACGACGAGCGCGCGCGCGAGTCCGACGCGCTGACGCATGCCGCCGGACAGCTCCTTCGGGTAGGCGTTCTCGTAGCCGCCAAGACCGATCAGGTCGATCGCCGCCTCGCCGCGGTTCTCGCGCTCCTCCCGGGGCACCCCCTGGGCCTCCAGGCCGAGTTCCACGTTCTGCTCGACGGTAAGCCACGGAAACAGCGCGAAGCTCTGAAACACCATAGCGACGCCCGGCGCCGGCCCTTGCACGGCCTGGCCTCGCCACAGCACCTCTCCGGCGGTGGGTTTGAGCAGGCCGGCCACGATGCGCAGTAGCGTCGACTTGCCGGAGCCGGACCGTCCAAGCAGCGCGACGATCTCACCGGTCTGCAGTCGCACGTTGACGTCGTCGAGCACGACGAGATCGGCGTTGCTGTCCTTGTGATACGCTTGGCGACAGTTGCGGACCTCGAGAAGCGTCGGAGCGTTCGTCGTTGCGTCCATAACGGGCCTCTCTCAATAGGTCAGACGGCGTGTGGAGAACGCATAGAGCGGACGCCACAGCACGCGGTTGAATGCAAGAACGAAAGCCGACATCACCGCGACGCCGAGGATAATGCGGGGGAAATCGCCGGTATCGGTGGCGTGTGCGATATAGGCGCCAAGACCGTGTGCCGTCAGCTTGGTGTCGCCCCAGGTCGCGACCTCCGCGACGATCGCGGCGTTCCAACAGCCGCCGGACGCGGTGATCGCGCCCGTCACGAAATAGGGGAGTATCCCGGGAAGGATCACCCGACGCCACCACAGCCAGCCCCGAATTTGGAAATTGCGGGCCGCTTCCCGCATGTCGCCTGGGAAGGCGGAGGCGCCGGCGACGACGTTGAACAAGATGTACCACTGCGTGCCGAGAATCATCAGCGGCGTCAGCCATATATCGGGGCTGACGCGGAAGCGAACGATCAGAATCACGAAGATCGGGAAAAGGAGATTGGCCGGGAACGCTGCGAGGAACTGTACCACAACCTGCGTGCGCTGCGCCCATGCCGGGTGGAGGCCGATCCACACGCCGATCGGTACCCAGAACAGGCTGGCGAGGATGATGAGGACGACCACGCGGAGCATGGTGATGCAGCCGAGCTCGAACGCTTTGAGCAGATCGGACAGGCCGACATCGTGGGAGCCGATATACGTCACGATCTTCCATGCGGCGGCGGCGGTGACCACGCCGACGATGAACAGAAAAACCGCGTCGCCGACCCGCGTCGGCGGGCTTTCGGTGGAGCGCGCCAACCGGGGCGCGCTGAGGCGCATGCGTCCGATGGACCCGATGACCTGGCCGACGGCGGCGCCGCCGACCCGCAGCGCGCGGGTGCGGCGCAGGATGCGAAGGACCCAGGGATCCTCGGCGGTAGCGCCAGCGATCATCTCGAAGCGGAATTTCTCCGACCAGGCGACGAGGGGGCGGAAGAGCACCTGGTCGTAGATGATGATGACGACGAGCATCGCTCCGATCGCCCAGAACACCGCTGCGATGTCCCGCTTATTGAGCGCTTCGGCGACATAGGAGCCGATGCCGGGCAGCTTCCAGGTCTTGTCGCCGAGCGTGATCGCCTCGCTGGCCACCACGAAGAACCAGCCGCCGGACATCGACAGCATCATGTTCCAGACCAGGCCGGGCACCGCGAACGGCACCTCCAGCCGCCAGAAGCGCTGCCAGGACGACAGGTGATAGCTGCGCGTCGCTTCGTCGAGGTCGGGCGGTATCGTCGTCAGCGACTGGTAGAAGCTGAACGTCATGTTCCAGGCCTGGCTCGTGAAGATCGCGAAGATCGCGGCGGCCTCGAGTCCCGCGACGCTCCCCGGAAACAGGCTCATGAAGAACACGGTCGTGAATGACAGGAACCCGAGGATCGGGACCGACTGCAGGATGTCGAGGATGGGGATCATCACGAACCCCGCGCGACGGCTCTTCGCCGCAACCGGCGCGTAGATGAACGTGAACAGCAGTGACGCGGCCAGCGCTGCGAACATGCGCATCGTCGTCCGCATCGCATAAGCGGGCAGGTTCGACGGATCCAGCGAGACGGCCGTGGCTTGGGGAGCGTTCAGGCTCTGAATCGTCGCGGGCGCGACCTGCACGACCGCCACGATCGCCGCGAACACGCAGAGTATCGCCGCCAGATCCCACATGTTGGGCGACCGCCGGTCTGCCGTCAGCGTCGCTGGAGCGGTGTTCCTTGACATGCGGTTGGCCCTGGGCCAGAGGTTGCAAAGCGCCAGCGCGAAGGAGGCGTTTGGCCTTTAGACCATCGCCGCCCCGCATGCCACCCCGGCCATTACGAGGGCGGCCCGGACCTTCCGCCGACGCCCGTGCTCCCGAACCCGCCTGCGCCGCGATCCGTCGCGTCGAGGCTGTCGGCCTCGCGCCAGACCGCGCGCACGACCGGCGCAAGCACGGCCTGTGCGATGCGCATTCCGCGCTCCACCGAGAACGGAGCATCCCCGGCGTTCATGACGATAATCTGCAGCTCGCCGCGATAATCTTCGTCGATCGTGCCCGGGCTGTTCGGCAGAATGATCCCGTTGCGCAGCGCGAGCCCGGAGCGGGGACGGATCTGCAGCTCGTACCCGGCCGGGAGCGCGATCCGCAGCCCGGTCGGGATCAGCGCTCGACCGCCCGGGTCGATCCGGACCGGCGCCTCGACCGCCGCAACCACGTCCATCCCGGCTGCGCCCGGGGTCGCGTACGCCGGAAGCGGCAGCTCCGCCGCGTGCGGCAAACGCTCAACCACGATCTGGAGCGCGGCCGGCGCATTCATCCGGCGAGCGCTTCGGCGATGCGTTCGGCGAGGCGGCGGGCAACTTCGTCCTTGCCGAGCCGGGGCCAGGGCTCGGCGCCGCCCTCCGTGATCAGCGAGATCTCGTTCTGCGCACCACCCATAATGCCGCTGTCCGAACCCACGTCGTTGGCGACGATCCAGTCGCAGTTCTTACGGCGCCGCTTGTCCTCGGCGTAGGCGCGCAGATCATTCGTCTCGGCTGCGAATCCGACGACGAGGCGCGGCCGCCGCGGACCGGGCGCCGCGATGGTCGCGAGAATGTCGGGATTGGGCACGAGCGAAAGCTCCGGGGGGGCGCCGCCGGGGGTCTTCTTCAGTTTGATCTCGGCAGCGGAGGCGACCCGCCAATCCGCGACCGCCGCGGCGAAAACCCCGACATCGGCGGGCAACGCCGCCTGGCACGCGTCGAGCATCTGCCGCGCCGTCTCGACCTGAACGGCGGTTACGCCCGGCGGCGGCGGGATCGATACAGGGCCGCTTACGAGCGTTACATCAGCGCCCAATGCTGCAAGAGCAGCGGCGATCGCGTGACCCTGCCGCCCGCTGCTGCGGTTCGCGATGTAGCGAACCGGATCGATCGGTTCGTGGGTCGGCCCGCTCGTCACCAACGCCCGTTTGCCCACGAGGGGCCGCGGCCCCTCCAGCGCCGCCTCGATCGCTGCGAAGATGGCGGGCGGCTCGGAAAGGCGGCCAGGCCCGAACTCGTTGCACGCCATGACGCCCTCATCGGGACCCACGACGAGCACGCCGCGCGATTGCAACAACGCCATGTTCGCGACAGTCGCTGGATGTTGCCACATCCGCACGTTCATCGCGGGCGCGACCAATACGCGCTTGTCCGTCGCCAGGAGCAGCGTCGTCGCAAGATCGGTGCAGAGCCCGGCGGCCATCTTGGCGAGGATGTCGGCGGACGCCGGCGCCACCACGACCAGATCGGCGCTGCGCGAGAGCTGGATATGACCCATCTCGCTCTCGTCGGTGAGGGAGAAAAGGTCAGTGTAGACCTTCTGTTCCGTCAGAGCCTGCAACGAAAGCGGCGTGACGAAATGCGCGCCTCCCTCGGTCAACACCGCGGTCACCGGACAGCCGGCCTTGCGCAAAAGCCGGACCAATTCGAGCGCCTTGTAAGCGGCGATTCCGCCGCTCACGATCAGTAGAACGCGCTGTCCTTTGAGGCTCATGCCGCGCGCGTCACAGACGCCAGCCCGAATGGATCGCTGCGATGCCGCCGGAGAGATTCTTGACCGCGACGCGCTCGAGACCGGCCGCGCGCATCATTGCGGCAAGGGCTTGCTGGTCCGGAAACGTCCGAATGCTCTCGGCAAGGTACCGGTAGCTCTCCTCGTCCCGCGCGATCGCACGGCCGAGCCGCGGCAATACCTGGAACGACCACGTGTCATAGAGCGGCGCGAGCACCGCCACCTGCACGCGGCTGAATTCAAGGCAGAAGAACCGGCCGCCCGGCTTCAGCACGCGCCTCGCCTCGGCGAGCACAGCCGCCTTGTCGGTGCAGTTGCGCAACCCGAACGCGATCGACACCGTATCGACACTACGGTCCGGCAAGGGGAGCGCCTCCGCATCCGCGACCAGGAGCGAGACTCCGCCGATCAATCCGCGGCGCACCGCGCGATCGCGCCCGATGCCGAGCATCGCGGCATTGATGTCGGAGAGGACCGCCGGCCCGCCGCCGCGTGCGAGCCAGCCGAAGCTGATATCGCCGGTGCCCCCCGCCAGGTCGAGAAGATCGCGCCGCGGACGCGGATCGAGCGCGTTGACGAATGCGCGCTTCCAGGCGCGATGGACGCCGAGCGACATAAGGTCGTTCATCAGGTCGTAGCGGGGCGCGACGCTGTCGAACACCGCGCGCACCATCCGGCGCTTCGCCGGCAGCGGGACCCGGCGGTACCCGAAGTCGACCGTCTCCGCCGATGACGTCTGGCCGGGGTTGTCGCTCATGACCGGGGTGTATAGCGTATCGGCCGCGAATGCCGGAACTCCCCGAAGTCGAGACCGTGATGCGCGGCTTGCGCGCGCGGCTCGAAGGTCATGTGATCGCGCAGGCCCGCGTGCATCGCGACGACATGCGTTGGGCGTTGCCGCCGGGCCTCGCTGCGACTCTTTCAGGCGCGCGCGTCACGAGCTTTCGCCGGCGCGGGAAATACATCCTCATGCGGCTGGACGGCGGCGTTTCGGTCCTGCTGCATCTCGGAATGTCCGGCCGCATGGCGATCACGCCGCGCGGGACGAACGAGGTACCGTTGCACGAGCATCTCACGATTGAGACCGATCACGGCTGGCGCATCGGGTTTGTCGATCCGCGCCGGTTCGGCTCAGTCGATCTCGTGCCGACGGCGCAGGAGGACGCGCATCCGCTGCTTGCTGCGCTCGGCCCCGAGCCGCTCGACGACGCATTCGACGCAGCGGCCCTCGACGCCGCGCTCGTGAATCGGATCACGCCGATCAAGGCCGCACTGCTCGACCAGCGCACCGTCGCCGGCCTGGGCAACATCTATGTTTGCGAGGCGCTGTACCGGGCCGCGATCAGCCCGCGACGAATCGCACGCAGCGTCGTTGGTACGCGATCCGCACGGCTGGCGCCGGCGATCAAGCAAACGCTCACGGAAGCGATCGCGGCCGGCGGATCAAGCCTGCGGGATTACGTCCAGCCGAGCGGCGAACTCGGATATTTCCAACACGCGTGGAAGGTGTACGGGCGCGAAACCCTGCCGTGCGAGCGCTGTCCCGGCGTGCCGGTCTGCAGCGGCATTCGCCGTATCGTGCAATCCGCCCGAAGCACCTTCTATTGTCCGCACACGCAGCGGTAGCTAGAATCCGGCTCGCTGCACCAAGCGGAGAATGCGGTTGCCTGGTCACGAGATGATCCTGGTCGAGACCCACGGTCGCGTCGGCCTGATCCGCCTCAATCGGCCGCAGGCGCTCAACGCGCTCTGCGATCGGTTGATGACGGAGCTCGGCGAGCAGCTGCTCGCATTCGATGCCGACGCGAACATCGGTGCGATCGTACTCACCGGCAGCGAGAAGGCGTTCGCCGCGGGGGCCGACATCAAGGAGATGCGCGACCGGACCTATCCGGACACGTTCCTGAACGACTTCATCGGCAACCGGTGGGAGACGATCCTGCGCGTCCGCAAGCCGGTCGTCGCGGCAGTTGCAGGCTTCGCGCTTGGAGGTGGGTGCGAGCTCGCGATGATGTGCGACTTCATCGTTGCGGCGGAAACCGCGCGCTTCGGCCAACCCGAGATCAATCTCGGCGTGATCCCCGGCGCTGGCGGATCGCAGCGGCTGACGCGGGCCGTGGGGAAGTCCAAGGCAATGGACATGGTGCTGACCGGCCGAATGATGGATGCCGCCGAGGCGGAGCGCTGTAATCTCGTCTCCCGCGTCGTTCCGGCCGATCAGCTGGTTGGCGAAAGCTTGAAGATAGCGGAGAAGATCGCCGAGCTATCGACGGTCGCGACGGTCGCCGCGAAACAGGCGGTAAACCGTGCGTTCGAGACGACGCTGAGCGAGGGAGTCCGGGCAGAGCGGCAGCTCTTCCTCGCACTCTTCGGCACCCAGGACCAGCGCGAGGGAATGAGCGCGTTCATGGAGAAGCGAAAACCCAGTTTCCAGCATGTGTGAGCACGGCCCCCAACCGCGGCGTTACCGCACATGCAGCACTTTCTTGACTCTCCGATGACGAGTATCTAAGTCCTGTGGCCCGTTCCGGCGCCCACGCACGCCGTCACCGCCCTGTCCGACAAGCATACGAAGAGACCCAATGGCCAACACCGCCTCCGCCCGCAAGCGAATCCGTCAGACTGAACGCCGAACGGAGCGCAATCACGCGCGCAAGTCGCGGATGCGCACCTTCGTCAAGAAGGTCGAGGCGGCAATCGCGGGCGGCGACAAGGGTGCGGCAGCGGAAGCTCTGCGGCTCGCACAACCCGAAATGCAGCGTGCGGCGACGAAGGGCGTTGTCCACTCGAACACGGTATCGCGCAAGCTGTCCCGGCTGTCGGCGCGTATCAAGGCGATCTCAGCGACCTGAGCACGCTTCGGCCGGCTCGAAACAGCCGGCTCTAGCTCCTACACGAAGCGTTAGCTCCAGATGAAAGAGAGGCCGGCAGTAGTACTGCCGCTCTTTGGTGCTGCTGTGCGGCAGCCTATCACCGATCGAAACTGTATTTTCGGTCAGACTTTCCGATTGCCAGACGACCGTTTTAGCCTTACTCATTTCTCAGTCGGCGACCGCATCCGGCCGACTTGAAGGCACGTCAATCAAGGGCAGATCGGGTCGTCGGACCCGTTGTTGGAAACGTCATTTTAGCGACCGTTTAGCGGCTCGCGCAGGGGTGGTGCGTGGTGTCAGGCAATAGCGGCATCGACGAAAAACACGCTCTGCTCGAGGACGACAACCAAGACGAGGCCGAGTTGTCTGCGCAGTGGGCGCGCGTGCGGCATCGCCTTCAGGCTGAAGTCGGCGACGTCGAATACCGTACGTGGCTGCGGCAGATGTCGTTCGGCGGGGTCGACGGCGACGAGGTCACGATCCGCCTTCCGTCACGCTTCCTGCGCGACTGGGTCAGGTCACACCATGGCGATCGGCTGAGCGCGCTCTGGCAGATCGAGAACGCCCGCATCCGGCGCGTCGACATCCGCGTCGATTCCCCCGGGGCAAGCACGACCGGCCTTGCCGAGTCCGTCAGCATCTCGCTCTCGCCCGCAAACGGGGATCGGCCGATGGCACGCAGCGACGAACGTGCCGAACCGCGTCCCGAGGCCGCTGCGGTGCTCGATCCGCGGTTCACGTTCGACAGCTTCGTCGTCGGCAAGCCGAACGAGTTCGCCTATGCCTGCGCACGGCGCGTGGCGGCGAGCCCTGCCGCACAAGGATTTAATCCGCTATTCCTCTACGGAGGTGTGGGTCTCGGGAAGACGCATCTCATGCATGCGATCGCATGGGATCTCCTACGCCCCGCCGGCGGACGGAGCCGCGAGTTCTCGGTGGCGTACATGTCCTCCGAGAAGTTCATGCACAAGTTCATCACAGCGATCCGCAGCAACTCGACGATGGAGTTCAAGGAGCAGCTGCGCAGCGTCGACGTGCTGATGATCGACGACCTGCA